>NZ_JTLA01000197.1:0-5695 GCF_000799055.1 Ensifer sp. ZNC0028 | reverse complement strand
GGGCCCTGCGCGAGGCTGTCTTCGCGGGCCTGATTTCGCTCGGTCTTTTCGTGCTGTTCGTCGGTCTCAAGTCCGACCAGAACATCCGCAACGAACTGATCCTCAACCAGCGCTGGGGCCTGCTGGCGATCTTCGTGATCGTCGCTGCCGTCGGCCGCTTCCTGATGGTTGCCTATGTCCAGCCGGCCATGGCCCGGCGCAAGGCCGCCAAGGCCGAAGCCGAGGATGCGGTGAAGGAGGAGACCTTCTTCACCCGCCACTTCTCCAAGCTCGCGATCGCGTTCCTGCTCGTCTATCCGCCGCTCGTCGTCGCGATCTTCGGCATCCAGGGCTCGCTCAAGTGGGTCGACAATTTCGGCATCCAGATCCTGATCTACGTGATGCTGGCCTGGGGGCTGAACATCGTCGTCGGCCTCGCCGGCCTGCTGGACCTGGGTTATGTCGCCTTCTACGCGGTCGGTGCCTATTCCTACGCCCTGCTGTCGACCTATTTCGGCCTGTCCTTCTGGGTTCTTCTTCCGGTCGCCGGCATCCTTGCCGCCTTCTGGGGCATGATCCTCGGCTTCCCGGTTCTGCGTCTGCGCGGCGACTATCTGGCGATCGTGACGCTCGCCTTCGGTGAAATCATCCGATTGGTGTTGATCAACTGGACGGAAGTGACGAAGGGTACGTTCGGCGTCTCCGGCATCGCCAAGGCAACGCTGTTTGGCATCAAGTTCGATGCCTCGAAGGACGGCTTTGCCGCGCTGATGGGCCTGCCGATGTCGTCGGCCTATTACAAGATCTTCCTGTTCTATCTGATCCTGGCGCTTGCGCTGCTCACGGCTTACGTGACGATCCGGCTGCGGCGCATGCCGATCGGCCGCGCCTGGGAAGCGCTGCGCGAGGACGAGATCGCCTGCCGCTCGCTCGGCATCAACACGGTGACGACCAAGCTCACCGCCTTTGCGACGGGCGCCATGTTCGGCGGTATCGCCGGCTCGTTCTTCGCCGTGCGCCAGGGCTTCGTGTCGCCTGAATCCTTCGTCTTCCTGGAATCTGCGGTCATTCTCGCCATCGTGGTTCTCGGCGGCATGGGCTCGCTCACCGGCATCGCAGTCGCTGCGGCCGTGATGATCGGCGGCACCGAAATCCTGCGTGAGCTTTCCTTCCTGAAGATGGTCTTCGGACCGGACTTCACACCTGAACTCTACCGTATGCTGATCTTTGGCCTGGCCATGGTCGTCGTCATGGTCTGGAAGCCGCGCGGCTTCGTCGGATCACGCGAACCGACAGCCTTCTTGCACGAACGCAAGGCAGTCTCCGGCAGCTTCACCAAGGAAGGGCACGGTTGATGGCCCGCGAGACGACGACAATGACAAAAGACCCCATTCTCAAGGTTGAGCACCTGTCGATGCGCTTCGGCGGTCTCATGGCCATCAACGACTTCTCCTTCGAAGCCTATCGCGGTGACATCACCGCGCTGATCGGCCCGAACGGAGCGGGCAAGACCACGGTGTTCAACTGCATCACCGGCTTCTACAAGCCGACGATGGGCATGATCACGATGAAGCAGAAGGCCGGCAAGGAATACCTGCTGGAACGTCTGCCGGACTTCGAGATCACCAAGCTCGCCAAGGTGGCGCGTACCTTCCAGAACATCCGGATGTTCTCCGGTCTGACGGTGCTCGAAAACCTGCTCGTCGCGCAGCACAACAAGCTGATGCAGGCATCCGGCTACACTTTCCTCGGCCTGCTCGGCTTCCCGGCTTACCGCCAGGCATCGCGCGAGGCGATCGACCTTGCCAAGCACTGGCTGGAAAAGGCGTCGCTGATCGACCGTGCGGACGATCCGGCCGGTGACCTCTCCTACGGCGCCCAGCGCCGTCTCGAGATTGCCCGCGCCATGTGCACGGGTCCGGAACTGCTTTGCCTGGACGAGCCGGCCGCCGGTCTCAATCCGCGCGAGTCCCTGGCGCTCAACGAATTGCTGAAAAGCATTCGCGCCGATACCGGCACGTCGATCCTGTTGATCGAACACGACATGTCCGTGGTCATGGAGATTTCCGACCACGTGGTGGTCCTGGAATACGGACAGAAGATTTCCGACGGCACACCGGATTTCGTGAAGAACGATCCGAGGGTCATTGCGGCCTATCTGGGTGTCGAGGATGAAGAGGTTGAAGAGGTGATCGAACAAATCGAGGAAATCGAAGGCGGGCAGGGGGGCACCAACTGATGACGGCGCCTCTTCTCCAAGTTAAAGCCGTCGAGACCTACTACGGCAACATCCGCGCGCTCAGCGGGGTCGATGTCGAAGTTCACCGCGGTGAAATCGTCTGCCTGATCGGTGCCAACGGCGCCGGCAAGTCGACGCTGATGATGACCATCTGCGGCAGCCCACAGGCGCGTACCGGTTCGGTCTTCTTCGAAGGTCAGGACATCACCCGCATGCCGACGCACGAGATCGCCCGGCTGCGCATCGCGCAGTCGCCCGAAGGTCGGCGCATCTTCCCGCGCATGACGGTGTTTGAAAACCTGCAGATGGGCGCCAGCCTCGACAACCTGAAGCACTTCGACCAGGACGTGGAAAAGGTGTTTGCGCTTTTCCCGCGCCTGAAGGAGCGCCAGGCGCAGCGCGGCGGCACGCTTTCGGGCGGCGAGCAGCAGATGCTGTCGATCGGCCGCGCACTGATGGCCCGGCCGAAGCTCCTGCTTCTCGACGAGCCGTCGCTCGGTCTCGCACCGCTGATCGTCAAGGGCATCTTCGAAGCGATCAAGAAGCTCAACAAGGAAGAGGGGCTGACCGTCTTCCTCGTCGAGCAGAACGCCTTCGGTGCGCTCAAGCTTTCGGACCGCGGCTACGTGATGGTCAACGGCCGGGTGACGATGAGCGGTTCCGGCAAGGAACTGCTCGCCAATCCGGAAGTGCGCGCGGCCTATCTCGAAGGCGGCCGTCATTGAACGGCTGCATCTGGAGCAAGTGACATGCAGGGAATTCTCTACGAAGAAGTGTCGATCTGGCAATTTCTTTTCATCAGCTGCGTTCTCGGCGGCTGGACGGCGTGGCGTACCGGCAAGAGCGTCGCCGAAAGCTGGGAGGAGTTTCCGCGCCTCCTTCTCTACGTTGCGTTGCTGGGGCTTGGCATCCGCTTCGTGCATCACGCTCTCTTCGAGGGCACGATGTTCAGCCTGCACTACTATATCGTGGACACGATCGTGCTTTTGTTGTTTGCTACCGCAGGTTTCCGATACTACCGGACCAAGCAAATGACCAATAACTACTATTGGCTCTATGAGAAGGCTTCGCCTTTCTCATGGAAAGCCAAATAAAGGGAACAGCGCGCGCCGGCCGCCGCGGCCGGTGCGAAAGAAACACCGGCGCAACTATGGTGGGCATTGCGCAGGTTGGTAACGAGACCCGCTCGAATAATTGGGAGTAACAAGATGAAAAAGTCTCTTCTGTCGGCGGTCGCGCTGACGGCTATGGTTGCCTTCAGCGGCAGCGCCTGGGCTGATATTCTCGTTGGTGTCGCCGGCCCGCTGACTGGCCCGAACGCCGCTTTCGGTGCACAGCTCCAGAAAGGTGCAGAGCAGGCCGCCGCTGACATCAACGCTGCCGGCGGTATCAATGGGGAACAGATCAAGGTTGTGCTCGGCGACGACGTTTCGGACGCCAAGCAGGGCGTTTCGGTCGCCAACAAGTTCGTTGCTGACGGTGTGAAGTTCGTTGTCGGTCACTTCAACTCGGGCGTGTCCATCCCGGCTTCTGAAGTTTACGCCGAAAACGGCATCCTGCAGGTAACGCCGGCCTCCACCAACCCGCAGTTCACCGAGCGCGGTCTCTGGAACACGTTCCGTACCTGCGGCCGTGACGACCAGCAGGGTGCAGTTGCCGGTGCCTACCTCGCCGCAAACTTCAAGGACGCGAAGATCGCCGTCATTCACGACAAGACCCCGTATGGTCAGGGCCTTGCCGACGAAACCAAGAAGTCGATGAACGAAGCCGGCCTCACCGAAGCCCTCTATGAAGGCATCAACACCGGCGACAAGGACTTCTCGGCGCTCATCGCCAAGATGAAGGAAGCTGGCGTTTCGATCGTTTACTACGGCGGTCTGCACACCGAAGCCGGCCTGATCATGCGCCAGATGAAGGACCAGGGCCTCAAGGCTACCCTGATGTCGGGCGATGGTATCGTTTCGAACGAACTGGCTTCGATCGCTGGCGACGCCGTTGACGGCACGCTGATGACGTTCGCTCCCGATCCGCGCAAGAACCCGGCTGCCAAGGACCTCGTCGAGAAGTTCCGCGCTGCCGGCTTCGAACCGGAAGCCTACACGCTCTACGCCTACGCCGCTCTCCAGGTCATCGCCGAAGCTGCCAAGGCTTCCGGCGGCAACGACCCGCAGGCAGTTGCCGAAGCCATCAAGGCAAAGGGTCCGTTCAAGACCGCAATCGGCGAACTCGGCTATGACGAAAAGGGCGACATCACGCGTCCGGACTACGTCATGTACACCTGGAAGAAGGGTGACGACGGCAAGTACAACTACTTCCAGAACGAGTAGTTCTGAGTTCGGACCTTGTGTCCGACTGGTTGGGGCCCGGCGAGCGATCGCCGGGCTTTTCTTTTTGGTGAGGTGTCGGCGCAGCGGTCGGCTATTTCAGCAGCGTGTCCCTGAGTGAGGAGACCTCGGCGCGCAGTCGCTCGAGATCGTCGGCGCCGAGCTTCGTCGCTTCGGTGAGACCGCGCGGCACTTCCACTGCCTTTTGCCGCAAGGCCTTGCCCATGTCGGTCAATTGCACCCGGACCTGCCGCTCGTCCGCCTTGTCGCGCACACGGGCGATGTAGCCGGCGGCCTCCAGGCGCTTCAGCATCGGCGTCAAAGTGCTCGATTCCAGGAAGAGCCGTTCGCCGAGGCTGCCGACCGTCTGGTCGTCTTTCTCCCACAACAGCACCATCACCAGATATTGCGGGTAGGTGAGATCAAGTTCCTCCAGCAGCGGCTTGTAGATGCGCGTGAAGGCGTGGTTTGCCGAATAGACCGCAAAACAGAGGAAGCTGTCGAGCGCCAGCATCGCCTCGTCGTTCTTGGAGTTGGTGTCAGTCATCGCTTTCTCCTGTCATGCGTTCAAAATAAATCGTTCACGATATAATCGCAAGGCATTGACAGTCGTGCGGTCGCATTATAAATGTTGTGCGCGATCTAATCGATGGCGATATAAATGTATATAAATCGTGCACGATTTAATCGCTAGATATCTAACTATAGCGCGGCACGACCGCAGGGAAGAAGGAGCGTTCCATGAGCAAGGCAATCAGCAAGACCGAAGCCAACAGCATCTCCCGCCGCAGCGTTCTCTCGGCCGCCTTTGGCGCTGCCGCCACGGCAGTCGCGGTCCATGCCATGAACACGCCGGCCAAGGCCGCATCCAACACTGTATCAACCGCCGGCGCGTCCGGCACGAAGGGAGCAAACACCATGGGCAGCCGCATCATCACCCGCGATGGCGTCGAGATCTATTACAAGGACTGGGGGCCGAAGGATGGCCCGGTCGTCGTGCTCAGCCACGGCTGGCCGCTGTCGTCGGACAGCTGGGAAGCGCAGGCCTTCCACCTTGCCGCCAACGGTTTCCGCGTCGTCACCCATGACCGCCGCGGCCACGGCCGTTCGTCGCAGCCCTGGGACGGCAACGACATGGATCACTATGCCGACG
>NZ_JTLA01000196.1:0-14021 GCF_000799055.1 Ensifer sp. ZNC0028 | reverse complement strand
GTTCGGCAAGCGTGCGGGCCAGCTGCTCGGTGTCGTGGTCTTTGATACTCAGCGCCATCCTGTCCTCCGAGGTTCCTATGTTTCTATATTCTACCTAGATAGCACGATCGCTGTGCACGGGCAATGCGAGGCGTTGGCGTAAGCGGCCATCGTTGAAAGCGTGTCTTTCGAGGGGTTCTGACGGTGGTGTGATACAGAATTATGTCATTTCCGAATCCAAATCCTTCACTATCGATACTTGAAACCTATCGATAGTGAAATGGTGTGGAAATTGACGTCCGGATGATGGAAGTATGTAGCAGATTGACTTCCGTTTGTGAAATTAAAGACGTTAATTCATATGGTTAATGTCAACCTAAGATCGCCAAGGTGCTGGCAGAAGGGCGTAACCGGGGCACTTGGTGTGGCAGATGCGTTGGGGAACGATGGGCATTTGCAGCTCGGTTCGCCAATTCCGGATGCTCAAGGGTAAGGGCTAAGTGGATAGGGCGCATACGACGGGAACCATCCGCGGTTCTTGCGGATGGAGGTGTTCGGCCCCGGCGCAGCATAAATGGGTAATTCATTTCCGCCCGGCGCGCCCATTTCGCCTTCGAAGTTTCCAGCGGGCGAAAGCGGCTACTTGAATGTCAGTACCGTTTGTGGATGGCGCGAACGCAAGTGGAACATTCGCTGGAAGTAAATATACAATCGTGCAATCTCTAGGTGCGGACGCTTCCGTCTGGTTCGAACTGATACAGAAGCATGGCATCGACAGCAGGAACCCAGATACCAAAACCAGCCAACGAGCAGGACTTCGAAAGCAATTGCCAGATCTTGTGGCAATGCATCCTGGAAGATCCCAACGTCTTCAAGGTTGGTCGCCGTGGCCAGGCCCAAAATGGTGTCGACCTTCGCGGGTATCGAAAGCAAAACGTCAGAAAACCTGTCGGCATACAGTGCAAGCTAAAGAGCGAACGGACGAAGCTCACAGAAACGGAGGTCCGGGAAGAATTCAGAAAAGCTCTGGGTTTCAAACCGGCTCTCACGGAATACTTCATCCTTACCACTGCGCCGGACGACAACGACCTGCAGGTATTGGCCGACGAACTCGCCGTCGAACAGGCAGATAATGGCCGCGACATCCTCTTCTACGTATGGGGGTGGGGGACCATCTCGGAGAAGGTTGCCCAGTTCCCGGCAGCTATGCGCGCGTTTGACCCGAGCTACGGTGTGTACTCGGCTGAAATTCGCGCGGAGCTCACAGAGGTACGCACGGTACAGAACTTGGCCCGTGGGGAGATGGCGAGCGGATTTCTGCAGGTCGGGAACGACTTGCGAGAATCCAGCAAACAGATACTGGCTGCGATTGCTGAGAGCACACAGGGCAGCGTAGCGGCCGTCGAAGTTCAGTTGGACGCGGAGATAGACGGCTACCGGACAATCGCAAACGACGGAAAAGCAATGACCGCCTTGGCCCAGTTTCAGCGTTTGCTGGAGCGTGTTGAAGGCACGGCTTCAGGTCGCATCCTTTTCAGGATCAAGGCAAACATCGCGAATTGTCTGCTCGCCAAGGGAAAGAGCGAAGAAGCTGTGGAGCTTCTGTTGGAAGCCTATTCCCACGCGCCGACTGAGCCGAAAGCGATCGCAAACAAGGCTTTTGCCCTGCTGCTCCAAGGCGACTATTTTGGTGTCCTTGCAATGGGGCGGGAGAACCTGCTCTCGAGGGCGGCCGACGAACACCTGTCGGCGCACGTCGTTCAGGCTGCCAGGTTCGATGACACTATCGACGACCCGCTATCACTCATTCCCGAAAGCGACCACGAAACGCCGGGTGTTCTCAATTCGCTGGCTCATTTCTATCGACACCGGTTGTCGGTGAGGTGGAGGAGCGTAGCGGGCGATGCTGCCAACCGCTTTCCTGATGATCCGTTCGCCAAGCGGCTCTCCGCCGACGCCGTCATCGATGCGATCTGCGAGGACAAGGAGTACCTCCATTCCGGCAGACTCACTGAGCGGCAGCGGGGCGACTTGGATGAAGCGATCTCGAAGCTCTCTGATGTATGGAAACGCATAAGGACCGCCGAGGGCGAGGTCGACGATGCAGACAGCGCTGTCTGCTGCAACCTGCTGCTGGCCTACCGCATCAGCGGAGATCGTAAATCGGCAATGGAGCTGATCAGGGAGGGCATCCCGCTTTTCGGTAATGACAGTGCCTTCATCCTCCGTGCAGCCGGCGCCGCTTATGAGACTGGCGATCCGATCATCGACGAGCTTCTGCCGAAGCTGGTCGAGGGGCCCGATAAAACTCTGATGGTCTTTCAAACTGCTGTTGCGAGCAATGACTGGCAAACGCTGTCGGCAATCGATCCGTTGGCGCTTGAAGCGGTACCCCAGTCGGAGCGGCGGATTTGCGATCTGGCGCTGCGTTTTGCCAAGCTCGTCCTAACTCCCCCGGCCGACCTCGAAACGGCCGTGAAAGACTTGGTGCAAGATGCGTCGGACGATCCCAGACTGAGTATCCTCGCTGCGCAGTATTGCGACACTCTGAAAATGGACGCACTGGCGGAGGAAGCGTGGCGCAATGCCATCAATGCGGTGAATGACACCACGCACCATTCCGGGCGGATAATGACGGCGACTTACGCGGCGAGGAAGGGGCACTGGAGCGATGCAGCCGACTTGCTTGACGGACGTATCGACGAAAACCGCGACTCGGACGAACTGCGATCACTTGCCCTCGGTCTCGTGAACGAGAGGCCAACTCGGCAGAGAGCGACTGCGTTTTTCGATCGCCTCCCGACCGAGATACGCTCCAAGCCGTTCTACATGCGCGCAGAAGGAAGGATGCACTTCAACTACGGTGCGCTTTCCCAAGCAGAAGAGCTTACACGACGCCTCCTCGACACGAAGCCTGACATTGATTCCGTCCTGACCTTGATCGTGCTTTTGAAGAGGCAGGACCGCGCCAGCGAAATCGCCGCGGCCCTTTCGATTGACAAGCTCTTGACGATGCCTGGTGAGCCTGGAGAAATGCTCGATATCGCGCACGAGCTTAGTCGCGTGGGGCGCGGCGATGAGGCCTTGAAGTACGCCTACGATGTACTGCGCTCAAATCCGAACAACGCAGAAGTCGCACGGAAGTACGCAATCCTAATCCTTGGCTCTGAGGACAGGATATCGATCCCGTCCAGCCCGGTCGTCGCCGTCGATACATGGGTGAGGCTCAGCAGAGAGGACCATCGTGGTTTTGCCTTCATCATCGAGAATGGAGAAGACGACCCAACGGGTGGGTATGTCTCGCCTCGCCACCCGTTCGCCAGCCTCTCCATCGGGAAGCAGGTGGGAGAAACGTTTAGCGAAGAGCGCGCTTTGGGAGACCAGCCTGTCTGGAAGATCGAAGAGATAAAGCACAAGTATCTCCATGCGCTCCACGACATCATGGAGAACTATCAGACGCGGTTTCCCGACGCGGGTGGTCTTTATGCCTTTACGACCAAGGGGGACGATGTCGGGCCCATCCTGGAGCAGATCAAGTCTCACGGGGAGAGCGAGAGAGCTCGCGCAGACTTGTACCTGAAGCACCATGTCCCTTTCCACATGGTTGCCCGAAAGTTCGAGCGGTCGCCAATTGCCTTCGCAGACTACCTCAGGGCCATCGGTGAGAAAATCCGTTCATGTGTCGGCCAGGATCTCGAGCAATCCCAAGCTCAGGAAATCATCGAAGAGTACCGGGGGCGGGGGGCGGTACTAGACACTTATGCGGCATGGACCGCCGCATCTATGGATATCTTCGATGTCCTGAAGGAGACGTTCGGTAGCCTCTACATCTCCCAGTCCGTATTCGACGACCTGGTCGTCCTGAAGGGCGGCGATGATTTTTCGGAACGGGAGTTTTCGCTATCCTGGCGCGGCGGCGAATTCTACAGGGACGAACTCACGCGAGAACGTTTCTCGGAGTGGCAAACCTTCATCCGCGCACAACGTGACAAGATAGAAGCCAACTGCGTCGTAGAGGCCGTTACCGCCCCAAATCAGCGAAATGCGATTGCCGAGGTCTTCATCGCGAATTTCGGCTCAAACGTCATGGATGCGGCAGTACTAGCAAATCGCGGCCACGTCCTTCTATCTGAAGACATGTACTTCCGGCAGATTGCAGCGAATGCATGGTCGGTTCCCGGCGTTTGGCTTCAAAGCGTTCTCGTGGACTCAGTCAGCACAGGCGGGCTTACGACCGAGCGTTACGTTGCGAAGACCGTCGATCTGGGCCGGCTTCGCCATGGCCATCTGACAGTCAATGGGCCGTTGTTTGCCGAACTCATTTCCCTTGCAAAGGAAGACACGCTTCAAGATTTCGAGGCCGCGGCTGACTTTATCGGCACCCCCGACGCAGATATCGTGGCCCACGCCGAGGTAGTGATCAATTTTATGAAGATCGCACGTTCCCGGAACGGGAGGCGGCCTGGGCTCATTGAGAGTGCAATGGGGCTTCTTCTGGAAAAGCTCATCCGTTACGAGCCGAGATACTGGAACATCACGGTCGCACTGGTGTTCAACAACGTCGGTTCGACGGAACAGAGCTACATCCTGGACTGGGTAAAGGGGCATTTTCTGACGGTGGACGATATGCTTCTCGCCGCACGCTCGTTGAACATGTATGGGGTCCGCTATGCTGTCGCGCAAATTCTAAGCAGCGAGAGCATGGTTGAGGTGGTCCGTCGTCACCGACGGCGCCGGCGAAGTAATATGGCAATAGTTGCGCCTCAAGCGCCGCCCTACGTTGCTCCGTCGCGGGTCTCGCCGCCCAAACACCGCCGCGGTAAACGCAAGGGAAGGTAATCCGGACCCACGGGAAAGTCAGATCCGGAACGCCAAACGGCCGCAGTTTGCAAATTTGGTTTGCTCACAGGGTCGGAAAAATACAGCCTCAACAACCTGTCGAAACTCGTTAGACATATCCCCATCTTCAAGTCTGTGCTTGAGCCTTCCCGCTTATGCTGAGTGTCCGGTGAAAGCGGGGAGAAAAACAAGCTTAAATGCGATCATTGACGAATATTCGTCAATTATGTTATTTTAGCGCCAAATGGGGCGCGTTATGCTGTATAGATTTGAAGTCGAAAACTTCTTTTCCATCCGAGATCTGCAGATTCTGGACCTGACAGTGGATGCAAAAGTGCCTGATCCTGAGGGTCGTTATACCCCCCTGTTCGACGGCGCGGACGCACGCGTGCCGAAAGTCGTCGCCTTCTACGGCGCGAATGCGTCGGGCAAGACAACGGTGCTGCGCGCGCTCGAATTCGTTGTGACGATGATCCGCGACAGCGTGGCGCGTACGGTCCCAGGTTTTACTGGCATCGAGCGTTTCAACGATGCGGCTTCCGCCAATCGGCCGATTAAGTTCGCGATCGAGCTTAGTGGCGCGATGAACCTGACACCAGAGGTCCATCAGCGTGCTTTGGACGGCGAAAAGGTCGAGCAAGGCACTTACCGGTACGAACTGGAAATTGAGCTCAAGGAAGGGCTCGCGATGCGGATCGCGTCCGAAGCGCTCCGTCAGAAACCGAATGGTCAAGGGAAATGGCAACGTGTGTTTGAGCGAGATGCCGAGGGCAAGGTGAAGGACTCTAAGAGCTTCAGCCTTTCGGGTTTCCAGCACCTCGTGAAGACGCTCGCCGGCAATCACACGGTGCTGTCGTCCTTCGCAAAATTTCAGCATCCCAGCGCGCAGCTTTTCGTGGATGCGGCGCGCCACGCCTTCTTTCAGATTGAGCCCGTGCATTCCTTCGCCGATCGCGAAGTGATTGACTACCTGAAAAACAAGCCGAACGTCGTTTCGCTTCTGAAGGACGAGCTGAGCCGTATCGACGTAGGCGTCGAAGGGATCCGCTTTCAGCAAACGGAGAGCGGGCCACTCTTGTTGTTCAAGCATGCAGGTCTTGAGGTTGAGATGCCCTGGATGATGGAAAGCCACGGTACGCGGGCTTTCATCAAAATGTTCCCGTTCATCGCAACTGCCCTCGACACGGGCGGTCTTGCGGCAATTGACGAAATGGACACGGCCATCCATCCGAATATGCTGCCGGAACTGGTGCGCTGGTTCTATTCGGGTTCCGGGCGCAACATGCTGAACGCACAGCTCTGGCTTACTTGCCATTCGGCCTCGCTGCTCGATTACCTCAACAAGGAGGAAATCGTAATTTGCGAGAAGGACAGGCAGGGTCGCAGCCATCTTTACAGTCTCATGGATGTAAAGGTGCGTCGCGACGAGAACCACTACCGCAAGTACCTGAGTGGTGCATATGGCGGGGTCCCGCACCTCGGATGAGCCGTCGACGTCCACCACATATCATGCTTCGCCGACCGATCTATATCGGCTGCGAAGGCGCGTCAGAAGTCGGTTACGCAAGTTTTTTGCAAGATCTGATCCGCGAAGCCAATCTCGCGGTGCATTTGCAGATCGACGAGTTTGGGCCGGGAACTGGTGATCCCCTATCGCGTATCCAAATGGCGGTGCTACGTCTGAAGCGGCTAGAGAAGACACGCACTGCCTTCGATGAGCGCTTTGCGCTTCTCGATTCTGATCAGGCTGAGCAAGATCCGGAGCGCGCTAGACTTGCGCGTAACTTGGCGGCTGATCATAGCATCGTCATCGTCTGGCAACGACCCTGCTTTGAGGCAGTTATTCTACGCCACCTGATGGGCAAGACGGCCAATCGCCCGCCAGACTCTGCGGCCGCGATCAGGGCGCTTGAAAAAGAATGGCCGGAGTACCGAAAACCCATGTCGCGCGCGGACCTAGCGCGCCGACTTGATCTAGATGGCGTCCTTCGTGCGTCAAGCGTAGAGGCCGAACTGCGCGACCTGCTGCGCAGCGTGGGGCTGTTGTAGCAAAGGGGGCGCTCGGCTTTATGCTGAGCTCGGCGGCTTTGTCAGACGTGATGATAGAAACCGGCTGGCATTGGTTTCCGTATGCAGAGCCGGTCCGAGAACCTTGATATCTTCACGGAAGACGCTAGAGCCCAGCGCCGTGGACTTGAGCCATCCCCTCATTTCCTTCCTGCAGCAAAAGCCGCAAGGAGCGGCCTTGAAGCTCGGGCTCATTCATGGGCAGGTCCATCGCGGGACCTAGCATCGAGCCGTAGGCATGCTCCTCTCCCGAGAAGCTCCGGCTTACGACACCACGAACGACCGCGCCCCTTGCACCAAAAACGGGAGCGCCGCTCATCTTGCCTGGAACTCGGGCATTGAAATCGAAGCAGGGTCCAGGTGTTGAGACTTCCTTCGCAATGTGGTTCTGGGGGAATGTCTGCAGGATGTTACCGGCAGTTACGAAGAGATTCAGCCCAAAATCATCATCAACAATCCGGCCGGTGGCTGGATTGATCTCAATGTCCGGCATCTCAGCATACCCGAGTGCATAAGCATCCTCCCCCGGCGTGAAGGCGTTCAGAGACATGTTCAGCGGCTGATGGGCTTGGCCGCCCGGCATCTGGGGTATCTTGCACACAGCGACATCAGTGAGGTGCTCCCAGCGATCATCTTCGTACAGAAGCGGACTTTGCTTCCAATCGCCCCAAGCCCACATTTTTTCGAAAGGGAAGAACCTAAAGGCCTTTTGCAGATAACTCCCTCTGCCTTGCATCCAATAGGGTATAAAGACCCCGAAATTCAGTTCGTCGCGATGCTGTACTACTCGGCCGACACGCACTGCCCCGTAGCCCGCTTCCAAAGGATCAAGCAGCACATGCGCAGCTGTGATCAGGTAGCCTGTGCAGCTAATTATGGATGCAGTTCCTATGCATCGGATCGCGCTTTCACCTTCCAGCCACGCCACCACGGGAACGATGCTCTGCTGCATCAAGAATTCAGTGGTTCCAAAGAGGGAGAGAACGTCGTCAAATCGGCCATTCGGGTTGTTTTTCAAAACCTCCACGTTGCCCTGCAAAAGAAAATACCGCTGATCGTCCTCAGCCTTCGAGGCAAGGGTAAGCCCTTTGACGTTGTCTATAGACCACCGCCCGTCGGGGCGATTCACCCAAACCGATTTTAGTATCTGAAGGGGGAATTCAAGCGCCATATTGCTGATCTCTACTGGGGATGATCTGAAAGATCGGGGCCTCCGAACTAGTGGAACGCTCGGAACAACGCGTTCAACAGTCCGTCCATCTCTGGCAGCTCGCAGTGCCATTGGGTCACCGCCCGCTTTCATGGCATTGACGAAGTGGATGGTCGCGGTCCATCAGGCCACATCATTCAATGCGGCAACGCGCGCATCGACGATTTTCATAAGGTGATTGGCCAACATGATGATCTCGACAGCCTCCGCAGGATCCTCCATGTTCACATCGCGATGAGAGTTAGGGTTTTTGTAGGATCCGATGGCACCTGTGAAAAGCTCCATACGTGCGGTCCGTTCGCCGGCTTCAGCCGTAGTATCCGTCAACGCGCCGCCTTCAGGCCGGAAGGCATCACGCATCAATCGGACACCGATTTGATCATTCCCGGAATTGGCCGCTTCTCGAACGTAAACCTCGACCGCTTTCATGGCCTGGAAGACCGCGCTGTCGTACTCGCCGCGAACAAACGACGACCAAACCAGATCAGCGAAGCGCGCGTGCAGGATGTCCTTTGGTAGCAGACGCGAGATCTGGTGCGCGGCGAAAGCACGTTCATCTTCAAAGGCCTGGCCGCGTCGGCTTACGATCGAGAACCCGTTGGGGCCATTGCCATCCGGTGTGGGGATAAGCATTCCCTGGGCGATCAGCCAATACCATGCCTCTGTAATCGCCACTTTAATCGGCTCGGCGCGCTGCACCGGCCACGGAGCGTCGTTACCGAAATGGCCGATTACCTCATTCAGGGCGTTGCCGAGATGAACACTTCGAGCGCCATTGGCCAACCTTCGCCTAAGGACGAATAAAAGCTTTCCCGCAAGTTCCTCCGGCTCCAACTCCAGCAATAGATCGGCGTCAGGAATCTCAGCGGCAAGGTCTTTCATGCTTTCTCCAATCCGATGCAAGGGATACGACCAGAGCTAATGGTTGCGCATTCAGTGCGAGCTCCTCGCAATCGCTCTGATATCTTCAAGCATGTTCGAAATCTGCCCATCACGCTGGCGGAGCGCCTGTGCCACACGGTCGGCCGAAGCACGATGGGTTTGCGACAGTTCCCGTAGGAGCCGATCGTTTGCTACACGGTCTTCTGCTTGGCGATCAATGATCTGTCGCGCCAAACTTTCTAGTTTCGCCGGTGTTTCATCGGGCCAGAAGTGGTCGATCACCATTGGAATGAAAGGTGTGACGACGGAAATGAATAGGGCGAGGATGGCCACGCGAACCGCGCTTCTTGCAGATCGGTCCGTCTGCTCGGAAGCCTTATCAAATTTTTCTAGGAAATGCGCCGCGTGCCCCTGAATATCATTGGCGATGTTCGCGGCACCTGACATGACCGTCAGCATTTGCTCAAACTTTGCTTCGATATCCTCGAGCTTCTTATTGGTATTTAGGATGGGGTTCGGCGGAATGGTCGGCAGACGCATTGGTTTGACTTCAATTTCCGCGGGGAAACCGGTCGGCGAGCGTATGGCGCTAATACGGTTACGTTGTGCCTCCAGGTCACTGTAGAGCTTTTGCATGCCTCCCAACGGACCGATGGCGTCTTCCATCCGTTTTCGATGCTGCTCTATCTCGTCGAGAATTTTTCCCACTCCGGCCGGAGATTGGGTCAGCTCCCTGATTCTGCGCTGTTCCTCTTCCATCTGGCGCGTCAGTAGGTCGGTCGGCCCTGGGCTGTGGAAGGCATTGAACGTCTCGGCGGCAGCGCCGGTGCGATCCGTGAAGTCCGATATATCCAACGGCTCTGTGCTTTTAAGATCCGACAGCTTCACTTTATAAGGCGTCTTGCCTTCAACCGGATCGTCTTCGCTCATGGAAGTTCCCTACGCGTCGTCGCGACTAAGCCGCATCCAATGTAGATATGGGCGAGCTCTGAGCTCAAGCCAGCAATGTAGTCGTGATTTGGCGGTTGGAGGTGCGTCGCGACCGACGCAAGCGGCTAATCGCGATAACCTACCCGCAGTCTTCGCGCTTCGACGATCCAATTCGCCAGGGTGTGGGAGGGGCATTCAGAGCGCCAACGCAGCGAGGAACATTATCCCACCTTCTACACGCTGGCGGATATTCAGAAGCTTCGCGAAGCCATGCTTGCCAGCTGCCCCATGTGTGGCTTCATTGAACACTTTGAATAGTTGTAGGATATCGTCGATATCTTTTTCAACGAAGCCGAGCATTTCAGGAGAATCCGCCCCTTTCTTCTTGAGCAGGTAACGGATTTTCGCCCTGCGTGACGGAGTGCCCTGCGGCGTCTTCTCGCAGCCGCCATCTGCTTCCAACACATCGACATTGTTGGCCCACTTGTCGAGAATTTCGGTGAAGATCTCCCGGACGCTTGTGCAGAAATGGCGTGCGGCGTCTGTATTCGCCGGATTGAGGGCGAAAATGGCCCCTCTCCAGCGATCACATAGATCTTCGGAAAAGCCCTCCAGATATTCGATGATTCCTGAGTCGGGGATCACCTCAGGCACGACCGGAGCTTCCGAATTGAAGGCTTCCGCTACCGCAATGCTATTCGCCGCTTCCCGCTCGGAAAGCGTGAGCAGGTCCGAGACAGCGGAATTGTGCTGAGCCTCGCGTTCGACCCTCTCGAAACGATCGTACATATCGTAAGTAGATTGGCTGACCTCGATATACCGGCTCGAGCTGGTGCCGCTTTTAAGCGTGGCAATTTGCCTTGCTAGATCATGCCGCTCTTTGCGCGCGTTTGCATTGTGGGTTCTCACAGCCTGATTATACTTGCGGACCGCACTCTGGGTATTCTGGTTGTGTTGACGGATCGCGCGGTTGTATTCATCCACGACCCGCTTGTTGTGCCGGTTAACGCGATCAACCTCGGCATTATATTCCCGCACAGCCTTCTGAGCGGCCGCGCGGTTTGCCCTGTTTATTCGATCGACCTCGGCGTTATGACGCCTGATCATGGCATTGTACTGAGCTGGCGTGACCTTGCGGACCATAATGTGCCCCAGAACCGGATTGCTGCAATTGAAAGTAGGGGTTGGGGAAAGCTGAAACAAGTAGCGGCTGCTTTGTCCACAGCGAAGAATCAATTTTCTTCACGTGTCTCTCCCATTTGCCTTTTGTGAATATAACAAGAAAATTTCTTATCGATGCAAGAGCAAACCGTCAGTTTGTTTTCTCAAAAAAGTTGACGAAAATTCCACCGAAAAGATCTTCTATGTTTGAAGACCGCTCGTTTTCCCACTTTCGTTTAATATATCTCGATGTGTACTCAATCTCCGGGAACATTGACCGAGAGTTAATGTTCAGGATATCAAGTTCTTTAAGAATGTCCGGTTTGGCAGACGCGGGGACATTTATGACTGATTGTTGGAACGAAACTATGTTCTCCGTTGACTTGTACGAGAGCAGCCCAGCGGCGACGAAGGCACCAGACTGCGCGGTCACTCTCTTGTTTGCCTTAGACGGATAAACAAAGAAATATTTGCGGAAGTCGGCCGATCGCATCTTGTTAAGAAAGTAGGGCTTCTCCATGCGCACGAAGTGAGCTAGTCGCTCAGCGCTAGGAAGCTTCTGAAATTCTTCGTCGGGAAGCTTTCTGTTCAAACCCGCAGTTTTCAGCTCCCGTCTTTCCTCGTCTGTCAAGCGACAGAGATTACATATTAGGCTGACTGTGTCGCTGTCCGGATAGCGCACGTTCGTCTTTCTGAAATCCAAGATGAGAACTTTACCGTCGTGTTCCATTTGGGGTTCGTCCGAGCACGCGAAATAGAGAGCGACCAATGGGTTAAGGGAAACGTCGAGAAGGCGCGTGGGCAGGCCGTAGTGCTGGGCACGTACTAGGCGTCCGAACATGCTTCGATCGTCTGCGAACTCGTTCGGTGCTTCTGCCATCAATTCGCTAAAGATGTTATTCTCTGCGTCCACGCGGAGGTTCCTCATCACTGAAGGCATCAGCTTCCAGCGCGCATCAGCCTCTCCTCTAAAGCAGCGGACGCCCGCGGAGGGGTTTAGTCTGTAAATCTCAGTGAGAAATTGAGTTACGCTCTCGATGCCGGTCGGTTCTTTCGCCTTGGCCGCGCTGGGCTTGCTTTGCATTTCATCCCCCCCAAAAATCTCGTAAGCAGACGCCGTTCTTGAGCGTAAGTAGTTCGTCCCGTCGCGTGTCTTCCAGCGGTCTCGCGGTAGTGAGCGCAAGCGGCCGCCCGATGGACGCTAAGATCGCGTGGTCGGGTAAATTATCCACTTACGATAGAGTGATGCTGATTGTAGAAGTGGCGAATGCTTGTCGTCGCCTGTCGTCGAGGTGAAAACATTAGAGTATCGCATCGCGAAGAAGGCCAACGCTGGGCATGTCATCTGTACCCGACGCGTACCGCCGGTTTAGAACCGGCTGATCGTTTCAGCGGTTCGCGAGGAGCTCCATGGGCGTTAAATATTTCGCCGACCTGCGCACCAACTTCATCCGTACGTACTACCGCGAAGGACGTAAGCCGTTCGTTGAAATCCAGAGAGCGATTGACGAGGAAACGCCGCCTTTTGACGAGCCGCCGCGCGGGTACGACATGGAATGCGGCGAACCGCCATATCTTACGGAATGGCTGCAGGCCGAGATGGCGCTAAACGTGCTGGGCTACTCATGTCTCTCGATACTGTCGAACTCGCTCAAAATCGCCTTCATGAACTTCGAGCGCGAATTTGGATTCAGGCCGAGCGCCAAGGCGAAGAAGACCCTTTTCAAGCAAGGATTCGTCAACGGTTATAAAGGGGTCCTCTCCGAAATTCTCGACACCGACTGGAGCGACTGCCCCGCAGATCTTGCGCTCATTGAGCAGGTGGTTCTGGCTCGCAACCTCACCCAGCACACGGACGACTACGCAGGTTTCGACGCATACTACGATGAGCCTACGATCCGTAAGCACCCGAGGCTTTTCTTTGTAGGTGGCGACAAGGAAGATCTTAACCCGGAGGATCCCGCCTCCTGGTTCGGGCGTCGCGTCGAAGTTGCCGAAGCGGATCTGTTCCGAGCCATTGAGGAGGTAGAGAAGCTCGTCGGGTACATCATCGGACGTGAAGGCAAGGCTTTCGAATGGCGAATGGGGCGACAGGAAAAATCCTAGTCTCGGCTTGCAGAAACGTCATCGCTTGACCGGGATACCTCCAAGGGTCGGCCGCTTGCTGCAAACGAACACGTACAGTGACGGCGGGGCGGGCACTCCGCACGACTTGTTGCCGTGACGTTCACGGTTTGGGCCAAAGAGATCGCATAATGTATCGATTGGAAGTGAGTGTCGCGGGCCTTCGCCGCTGGAAGCTTACTTTGAGTTTCGTGCCGACGGCGGGCGGCGGCCACTTTTGAGTGGTTCAATGCCGGTCATCCCATCGGGAATCTTCTGAAATAGCTCGGCGATCTCGCACTCCATAGCGAGAGCGAGTTTTTCGAGTGTAAGGAGGTTGCTATGGAACTTCGCCAACTTTCGTTCTTTGTGGCGGTGGCCGAGGAGCTGCACTTCAATCGGGCCGCCGCGCGGATGTGCATCGCTCAGCCGGCTCTGAGCGCGCATATCCAGGCGCTGGAAAAGGAATTGGGTGTCCGGCTGCTCGAACGGTCGACGCGGCGGGTCGAGCTGACGCGGGCAGGGGAGGTGTTCTACGATCGGGCGGTCCGAATTATCTGTGACGTCGGACTGTCGATGGATGCGGCGCGGTCTGCTGCCGGCAAGGCGGCGCGCACGATCAAGATTGGAACCGTCTATCCGGCGACGATTGGGGTTCTGCCGGCGTTTCTATCTCGCATCGGCCGGAAAGTTCCCGATGTGGCGCTGCATGTGACGAGTGGCTCGACCAGCGACATCATCCGCTCCATCGAGAACGGCCAGATCAATCTCGGCTTCATTCGACCGGTCGAAAACATCGGTTCCTTGCGCTTCTTCTCGATCGCGCATGAGCGCTATCTGCTGGCGGTCG
>NZ_JTLA01000195.1:0-2227 GCF_000799055.1 Ensifer sp. ZNC0028 | reverse complement strand
CTGATTATAAACAATAATTCCAGCTGTTGATAAACTAGGTCGATTTAATGCGTCGGAAAACCAGCGAATCTACAGCGCGAATCTTTGACCAGACGGTCAAAAACTTGACGGCCATTTCGTGTGGTCAAAACGCCCCTCTGAGCGACCTCTTCTATATATAGACAGCAAGGGCCTTTCGGCCGTCAGATGTAGATGCCCCCAGCAATGAAGCGCCATGCGAAGCGCGCTCACGGATGCGCCTGCTTGCCCTTGGGCCGACAATTGCCGTACTTGCGAATTGTCCGCCCTGCCCGACATGACGATCCATGCGGCGGGCAGACCGACAACATGGTGATGCATGAGCCGACGGATGCGCCGAGCGTAGGCAGCGCCATCATCTCTCTATAGGGCGGAGAACCAGACGTGACGACACAGCTTCCTGCGCTTCCGGTTCGCGAGGTGCTGCCCGCACTGGCACATGCGCTGACCGCAGGCCCCTCCGTGGTGCTTTCCGCCCCGCCCGGCGCCGGCAAGACGACGCTCGTTCCGCTCTTCCTGCTCGATCAGGTCTGGGCAAAGGGCGGAAAGATCATTCTGCTCGAGCCGCGGCGGCTGGCAGCGCGCGCAGCCGCAGGCCGCATGGCCGAGCTGCTCGGAGAGAAAGTCGGTGAAACCGTCGGCTATCGCATGCGTCTCGACAACCGCGTCTCCGGCAAGACACGCATCGAAGTGGTGACCGAGGGTGTGTTTGCCCGCATGATCCTCGACGACCCGGAACTCAAGGGCGTCGCAGCCGTGCTGTTTGACGAATTCCACGAGCGCTCGCTCGACGCGGATTTCGGCCTGGCGCTGGCGCTCGACGTGCAGGCGGCACTGCGCGACGACCTGAAGATCATCGTCATGTCGGCAACGCTCGATGTCGAGCGGGTCTCGGGCCTGCTTGGCGGTGCGCCGGTCATCGAGAGCCAGGGGCGCAGCTATCCGATCGACATCCGCTACCAGGACCGCGGCGGCGACAGCGTCGAGGAGACGATGCTGCGGGCCATTGCCGAAGCGCATCGCACGGAAGACGGCTCGATCCTCGCCTTTTTGCCGGGCCAGGCCGAAATCACCCGCGTCGCCACGCGACTGCAGGACCGCTTCGATAGCAATACGGCGATCGTACCGCTCTACGGCAACCTGACCCAGAAGGAGCAGGATGCGGCGATCCGGCCGGCGCCATCAGGCACGCGCAAGATCGTGCTTGCCACCTCGATCGCCGAGACCTCGATCACCATCGACGGTGTGCGCATCGTCATCGACAGCGGCCTGCAGCGCCTTCCGGTCTTTGAAGCCGCGACCGGGATCACCCGGCTGGAGACGGTGCGCGTGTCGCGTGCGTCGGCCGACCAGCGCGCCGGCCGCGCCGGGCGAACCGAACCCGGCATTGCCATCCGCCTCTGGCACAGCGGCCAGACCGCGGCGCTCGCTGCCTTCACGCCGCCGCAGATTCTGGCCAGCGACCTCTCCGGCCTGCTGCTCGACTGCGCCCATTGGGGTGTCAGCGATCCCACCACCCTTGCCTTCATCGATCCTCCGCCGGAAACGACGCTTGCCGAGGCCAAGAAACTGCTAGCCAGCCTCGGCGCCCTGGACGAGACCGGCGCGCTGACGCCAGCCGGCCGCAAGATCCGCGATCTCGCCTTGCCGCCGCGGCTTGCGGCCATGGCGGTTGCTGCCGCCGAAGAGGGCCAGGCGGAAGCGGCCTGTCTGCTGGCGGTTATGCTCACCGAACAGGGCCTCGGCGGCAACAGCATCGATCTCGAGGATCGGCTACGCCGCTTCCGGCAGGAACGTGGCGACCGCGCCGAGGCCTCGCGCAATCTGGCGCGGCGCATGGCGGCCGAGTTGAAGGGCGCTCCGAAATCGAACGAACCGATCCAGCCGGGTGCGCTGCTGATGCACGCCTTTCCCGACCGCATCGCACTTCAGCGCGGCGGCCGCGGCCGGTTCGTCATGGCAAACGGGCGGGGTGCCGAGATCCCCGAGACAGAACGCTTGGCGGCGGCTTCCATGCTTGTCATCGCCGACCTGACCGGCCGGGCCGGTGGGCAGCGCGTGCTGGCGGCGGCAGAGCTGACACGCGCCGAGGTCGAAGCGCATATGCCCGAGGCAATTACGCGCGAAGACCAGTGCTTTTTCGACAAGGCCAGCCGGCAGGTGCGGGCACGGCGGGTGACGCGGCTCGGCGCTATCATCTTCGAGGAAG
>NZ_JTLA01000194.1:0-1439 GCF_000799055.1 Ensifer sp. ZNC0028 | reverse complement strand
CGAACCCCTGGCCCTTGAGGAAGGTGTTGAATGCTTCCGCATCGCGCGCGGCATTGGGCAAGGTTCCAGCGAGCACGTAGTTGCTCATGCCGATGACGAGCGCCAGCCGCTTGCCGTTTCCTTCGGCAAAGGCATTGCCGCTTGCGAGCGGAACCGAAAGGGAGAGGAACAGCAGCATCACACGCCATTTCATGAGCGGCCCTCCGACTTGCGCTCCGTTCAACGGCGCGGTCGCGCCTGATCGTTCTTTCACTCGAATTCAAGAATGAGACCGGCCGTTCCATCGGTTGGCCCCATGTCGTCCCAGGTGTCGACGTAGACGGATTTCGTGTCGGCCCTGCCTGTGCGCTGGGAGAAGTACATGCCGATGTCGTCGCCCTTCTTGTCTTCGTTCGGCATGTCCGGATACCACTTCGTGTAGGTCATCGGCGCGCCGTTATCCCAGTGCCAACCGCCTTTCGGCTCTTTGCCCTGCGGGTCCTGTGTCAGGCCGATCCATGGCCCCATCTTGTAGCTGACGTTTCCTCTCGGGTCGTATCCGGTCTCAAAGAAGCTCGGGTCGGAATTGAAAAGCGATGCGACGAACGCGTTTTCTTCCGGAGATGAAATCGAGGCGAGGTGGGCGCCGCAACCGCCGGCAATTCCCCGCGCATAGACGGCCAGGATCGTACCCGTGTGAACGGCGACATAGAGGTGCCCTCCGAACACGCCGTAGACGGTCTCGAAGTGGCGCAGACAGGTCAGCGCCCGCAGGACGGTCTGATCGGTTTCCAGCCCCTCGAGGTTGGCGACGTCGTATCGCCGGGCTTTCGTCGCGCTGTAGATGCCTTCGGCACGGGCGTTGACCTTTATGCCGAGGGCGGCCGCCGTGTTCTCGGTGATGAAGCCGCTTGCCGGCTGCTGGTTGGTGCTTTGGAAGCGTTTGATCGCGTCCCTGGTCTGTCCGCCGAAGACGCCATCGGCCGTACCTGCTGCAAATCCCCGTGAGGCAAGCGCCAGCTGAATGTCTCGTCGTTGGTCCTTGCCCGGCAGGAGCTGCGCTTCGACGGCTTGCGGCATATGCGCCTCCTTGCGCATGGCCGCCGGTTCGATCTGGGCCAGCGCCTGCCGTCCGAGGTCGGCATATTCTCCGGTACGGTGCTTTTCGACGAAGAAGTGCCAGATGCGTGCCGTGCCGATCTTCAGCGCTTTCTTGAAGTCCTTCTCCGCTTCAAGTGCTTCCGGGTCGATGGCTGGCACTGTGAGTGCCGGCTGGACCGTCGCGGTCTGTGGCACGGTCGTCTGGACCGCAGGGGTCTGCACCACGGGGGTCGGCGACGTTGCGGTTTCCGGCCCGAAATAGAACTCCAGTGACAGGGACGACAGGATCTGCGGCTGTTGCTTGCCCTGCGTTTCCTTGCGCACGTCGCGCACGACCCGCTTGAAGGCGGTGCCGACCT
>NZ_JTLA01000193.1:0-1163 GCF_000799055.1 Ensifer sp. ZNC0028 | reverse complement strand
CCTCGATCGGCGGCGTCTCGTGGATGCGCAGCACAGGCGCATCGTCGAAATTGCCTTCGACCACCGCGCCGTTTTCGACGGTGATGCGCCCGTAGAGCGCCGCACTCAGGCCATAGACGACGCCGCTCTGGATCTGCGCCTCCACCGTGTCCGGGTTGATCACCTGGCCGCAATCGACCGCGCAAACGATGCGCTCGGTCTTGAACCTGCCGTTCCCGTCGAGGCTGACTTCGGCGACCATCGCCGCGAAGCTGCCGAAATCCTCGGCAATCGCGATACCCCGCCCCCTGCCCTTGGCAAGCGGCGCCGACCAGCCGGCCTTTTCGGCCGCGAGATCGAGCGCGCCGAGCAGCCGCGGCTTGTGCTGCAGCAGCCGCCGCCGGTATTCGAGCGGATCGATGCCCGCGAGTTCCGCCAGTTCGTCGATGCCGCATTCGACCGGGGGAATGTTGCGGGTGGCGCCGACGCCGCGCCAGTTGCCGGTGAGCATGCCATCCGGCGCCTCTTGGCGGGCAAAATCGGTCTGCCTGTGTTCGATCGCATAGGGCGTTTCGGCCCCCGCCATCTGGTCGAGGTCGACGCCGTCCTTGGTAAAGCCCGGGAACCAGCGCGCCATGACCGACGGGCCGATGACCCGGTGCCGCCAGGAAATCGGCATGCCGTCTGCCCCGAGCGTTGCCGTCACCTTGCTGTAGTTGAGGTAGCGATAGCAGTCGTGGCGGATGTCCTCCTCGCGGCTCCAGGTTACTTTCACCGGGCCCTTCACCTGCTTGGCGATCTTGGTTGCCAGGATCACGCCGTCGACATCGAGCCTGCGGCCGAAGCCGCCGCCGAGCAAGTGGTTGTGCACCACCACCTTTTCGACCGGCAGGCCGGTCACGTCGGCTGCCGCCTGCCGTGCCCGGCTCATGATCTGCGTTCCCACCCAGACCTCGCAGCCATCGGGACGCACATGCACGGTGCAATTCATCGGCTCCATGGCGGAATGGGTCAGGATCGGCATGCGGTAGACGAATTCGTGCACCGGCCCATGCTCGGCCTCGGCCCTGGCGACGTCGCCTTCATGCAAATGCGGCAGGGCTTTGCCGTCGATCGCCGCATCCATGAGGCGCTCGAGCTCGGCTTGCGAAACCGAGGCACTCGGCCCCGGATCCCATTCGATC
>NZ_JTLA01000192.1:0-4961 GCF_000799055.1 Ensifer sp. ZNC0028 | reverse complement strand
CGCATGCGGGGAGAAGGTGCCGGCAGGCGGATGAGGGGTAGTCCCCTCACCGCGGGATGAGGGGCAGCCCCCTCACCGCGGGATGAGGGGCAGTCCCCTCGCCGCGGAGTGCGAAGAAACCCCTCACCCCAGCGACGAAGGACGAACCTTCAGCGTGGGCGCTTCCGCGCCCTGGCGAAACCTCAGCCCCGCCTCAGCCCTTCGGCTGCGGCACGATGCGGATATAGGGCTTCGGGGCCTTCCAGCCCTCGGGATAGACCTTGCGGGCATCCTCGTCGCTGACCGAGCCGGCGATGATCACGTCGTCGCCCTGCTGCCAGTTCACCGGCGTCGCCACCTTGTGCTTGGCCGTCAGTTGCAGCGAGTCGATGACGCGCAGCACTTCGTCGAAGTTGCGGCCCGTCGTCATCGGATAGATGAGGATCAGCTTGATCTTCTTGTCGGGGCCGACGACGAAGACGTTGCGCACCGTCTGGTTGTCGGCGGGCGTGCGCTTCGTCGGATCGCCGGAAACCGGCGCCGGCAGCATGCCGTAGAGCTTCGAGACGGTGTAGTCGACGTCGGCGATCATCGGGAAGTTCGGCGCGTGGCCCTGTGTCTCCTCGATATCGGCGGCCCAGCCGGCATGGCGGTCGAGCGGATCGACCGAAAGGCCGATGATCTTGACGCCGCGCCGGTCGAATTCCGGCTTGATGCGCGCCATGTAGCCGAGCTCCGTGGTGCAGACGGGCGTAAAGTCCTTCGGGTGCGAAAACAGCACCGCCCAGGAGTCGCCGATCCAGTCGTGAAACCGGATCGTGCCGTCGGTCGTCCCGACCTCGAAGTCCGGTGCGAGGTCATTGATTGCAAGCGTCACGATACCCTCCAGTTGTGTATGCACCGCGCCCATCCGGAGCGGTGGCAGCGCTTAGATTTTTGGCAACGCGGCGCGTCCGCCGGGGCGTTGGCTGGTCCGCTGTAAGTCTCCGGTTTCTTCCATTTCCACGCTCCGCCCTGAAATGGCAGGAGGAAATATTTCTTGGAATATCAAATTGTTACAGTAACCGTTGCAAGCCCGTTCGGATGCCCGTCGCAATTGGCGCGACGCCCAGTTTGCCACTTTTGCCGTTTAAGGCAACCGGAAAGACGGGCAATTGCAACGCCCCGCCCATGACACCGCTTGGTTGGTCGTCGGCCATCTATGCGCGGCGGATCTACCGCAGCAGCGCCCCATAGGTGGCCAGATCGACATTGCCGCCGCTGAGGACGATGCCGACGCGCTTGCCGGCGCAGGCAAGCACCCCTTCGAGCACGGCGGCCGCCGCCAGGCAGCCGGTCGGCTCGACCACGATCTTCATCCGCTCGCCGAAGAAACGCATGGTTTCGACCAGCTGTGCGTCGCTCACCGTGACGATGTCGGCGACCGCGCGCTGGATGATTGGAAAGTTGTGGACGCCGATGCTGGGGGTCAGCGCGCCGTCGGCGATTGACTTCGGGATGGCGATTTCGACGATCCGGCCCTGGCGCAGCGACTGCTGGCCGTCGTTGCCGGCCTCGGGCTCGACGCCGACGATGGTCGCGCCGGGCGAGCGCTCCCGGGCGGCGAGTGCCGTGCCGCCAAGCAGCCCGCCGCCGCCGAGTGGCGTGACGATCAGGTCGAGCTCGCCCACCTCCTCGATCAGTTCGAGAATTGCCGTGCCCTGGCCCGCGATCACATCGGGATGGTCGAAGGGCGGGATCAGCACGGCGCCGCGCTCGGCCGCCAGCTTGGCGCTGATCGCCGAGCGGTCTTCCTTGTAGCGGTCGTAGAAGACGACGTCGGCGCCATAGCCGCGCGTGGCCGCCACCTTCATGTCGGGCGCATCCGCGGGCATGACGATCGTCGCTGCCACACCCTGCAGGCGCGCGGCATAGGCGATCGCCTGGGCATGGTTGCCGGAGGAAAAGGCGACGACGCCCTGCCTCGATCCCTTTTCCCTGAGCGCAGCAATGGCGTTATAGGCGCCGCGGAACTTGAAGGCGCCGCCGCGCTGGAAGTTTTCCGCCTTGAAGAATAGCCGGGCGCCGGTGGCGGCGTCCGCCGTGCGCGAGGTCAGGACCGGCGTTCGGTGCGCGACGCCGGCGATCCGGTTTCGGGCCAACTGCACGTCGTCGAATGTCGGAATACGCACTGCCTCGTCCGCCGCTGAAACTGCCATCGAGTCTCTCCCCTGAGCCTGCTTTCCGAAGGCTAGTAAAGACCGCCATGCAAGGCAAGGACGTCAGCCGCGTCCCCCATTTTTGGACACCTGTCCATCGTGGGCCGGGACCGTGCGGTAGTGGTCGACGGCGAAGCTGAAGAGCACCTTGAGCATGAAGAGGCCCGAGACCGCCATCATCGCCGGCGTCAGACCGGGCAGAAGCGGCAGGCCGGCAAAGCCGACCGCAAGCAGCAATCCGCCGACGAAGGTCTGCGCGCCCTGCCCCGCCAGCCGGTTGACGAGCGCGGCCGCTGCGATCGTATAGGCCCAGACGATGACCCCCGCCGCGATCCCGCTGCCGACAAGCAACGCGACGAGAACGATGTGGAAATGGATGGCGATGAAGACCCAGCGGTTGCGCGGCCGGGCTGCGTAAAAATCATTGGTCGACGGCGTGAAATTGGCGACGCAGCCGGCGGCAATGTCGAGCACGAGAACAAGCGCCACCGCCGCCCGCCACCAGGCAAGATCGGCAAGCAGCGGCCCCGCCGACAGCGTAAAGACGGCGGAAACGGCGGCACCGAACAGCAGAATGGCGGCGAGATAGGCAACCGGCTGCTCTTCGCCGAAAACGTCGTGCAGGTGGGGATGGATGCGAAGAGATCTCATGGAAATCGCCTGGGCCAACGCGGAATGGCCGCCACTATGAAGGCACGTTGGCCGGGCGCAAGCGGCTAACCGTAACGTACCGCCGCGATGCCAACCCTTACGGGCTCCACATCGCCCGCTCCAAGCCTATGACAGCTTCGCGTCCGCGTTCTCGTTGTCCCAGGACCGCAACGCCTGCGCAAGGGCCGCCACCCCCTTGCCGATCTCCGCCGCCTCCAGGCTCGCATAGCCCATGACGATGCCGGCCCGGTCCGGCCGGTGGTCGGCCTCACCCGCCGCATAGAGCGGCGAAACCGGATAAAGGCCGATGCCAGCCGCGCGTGCCCGCGTGATCAGCGCGTCTTCCTGCGCCTTTTCCAGCTGTTCGAACCAGACGACCACATGCAGGCCGGCATCGGCGCCGGAGATGCTCACCGCGTCGCCGAGCTCCGCCTTGAGCGCCGTCAACAGCGCCTCGCGCCGGCGGCCATTGTTGCGCCGGCTTCGGCGGATGTGGCGCTCATAGGCGCCGCCTGCAATCATCGCCGCCAGTGCCTCCTGCTCGAGGCTTGGCGAATGGCGGTCGATCAGCTGCTTGGCGGCGGCAAAGGCCGGGACGAGCGCCGGCGGCACGACGAGATAGCCAAGCCGCAGCATCGGCGACAGGCTCTTGGAAATCGTGCCGAGATAAAGCACGTTTTCCGCCTGCGCCATGGTCTGAAGCGGTGGGATCGGCCGGATGTCATAGCGATATTCGCCATCGTAATCGTCTTCGAGCACGTAGGCTCCGGTCCGCCTCGACCACGCCAGAAGCTCCTGGCGCCGCCGCGCCGACAGCACGCTGCCGAGCGGGAACTGATGCGAGGGCGTGACATAGGCGAGCCTGGCGTCGGCCGATTGTTCGAGGATATCGGTCCGCAGCCCCTCCGCATCGACGGCGACGGGAACCACCTGCGCGCCGGAAGCCGCAAAGACCCGGCGCGCCATCACATAGCCCGGATCCTCCATCGCCACCCGGTCGCCGGCGTCGACAAGCACGCGTGCCGCAAGGTCCAACCCCTGCTGCGAGCCGTTGACGACGATGATCTGATCCGGATCGCAACTGAGCCCCCGCGCCCGCCAGAGATAGGCCTGCAGGGCCATGCGCAGGGCAGACGAGCCGGCGGGATGATCATAGGCAAGTCGCGGCTTTCGCCGGCGGAGCGCGGCGTTGACCGCCTGTCGCCACGCCTCCTGTGGAAAATCCGCGGCCGACAGGTCGCCATAGCGAAAATCGGCAATCAGCCCCGAAGAAACCGGCGGCATCCAGGTCGGCCCGTCGCAAAGGGCTGCCCCCAGGCGCGACAGGCGAGCCGCCGCCGCACCCTCCTCCCGATGCTTTTGGCGCGCAGGATGCCCGGGCGCGGCCACCGGGCCGAGGCCTTGCCGGGCCGCAAGCAAGGCGACCCGCGAGCGCGCGCCCTGGCGGCTTTCCAGATACCCCTCGGACAGAAGCTGCTCATAGGCGGCCGTCACCGTCGTGCGCGAAACGCCAAGTTCGGCGGCGAGCGCCCGCGTCGACGGCAGCAGCGCCTCGGCGCCATAGGTGCCGTCAAGGACCTGTGCCTTCAGCGCCTCATAGATCCGCCGGGCGGTCCCGACCGTCGCTTCGTCTTTCACTGTCACGAACTGGCCCACGCATTTACACGGAAACTGGATGTTCTGGTCCGTCCAGTTTGCCTCTATCACGGGACAAGCACAAGGAGCGAGATCATGTACACACCGCCCGCCTTCAAGGAAGAATCGCTGAGCGTGTTGCACGACATCATCGAGGCCGCTTCGCTCTCGACCCTCGTCACCGCCACGGCCGATGGGCTGCTTGCGACCCCGCTGCCGCTGCTGCTTGTTCGCGACGAGGGGCCGAACGGCACGCTCTACGGCCACGTCGCCCGCGCCAATCCGCAGGGAACGACGCCGGCGATCGGCGCGGCCATGGCGACCTTCATGGGGCCGGACGCCTATGTCACGCCCTCCTGGTACGCCTCCAAGCGCGAACACGGCAAGGTCGTGCCGACCTGGAACTATGTTGCCGTGCACGCCTATGGCGCGGCCGAGTTCTTCACCGACGAGGACCGGCTGCTCGACATCGTCACGCGCCTCACCAACCGGCATGAG
>NZ_JTLA01000191.1:0-18024 GCF_000799055.1 Ensifer sp. ZNC0028 | reverse complement strand
GAGCCGATGCTGGGGCCGGTTGCGGATGGCGGCGTCATCATCGCCAACACAGCGCCGGGATGTTGGGGGCCGATGATCACGCCGGAGATCCGCGGCGGACATGAGGTGACGCGCCCTGTGGCGGTCGCAGGTGCCGAGATCGGCGATGCGATTGCCATTCGGATCCGTTCGCTGATCGTCACGTCCGCGGCGACTGCCTCGGGCAACGACGAGGTGGTGGCCGGCCGCTTCAACGGTGACCCCTTCTGCGCGGCCGTTTGCCCCGGCTGCGGCACGGAATGGCCGCGCACGCGCGTGGAAGGCATCGGCCAGACGGCGATCCGCTGCGAGAACTGCGGCGCAGACGCGACGCCCTTCATCTTCACCAACGGCTACACGATCGCTTTCGACGATGAGCGCCAGGTGGGCCTGACCGTCGGCAAGGCGACCGCCGAAACCTTCGCCACGGATGCGGAACGGCTGCTGGCCCTGCCGGACGGCTCGATCCAGCATCCGATCCTGACCTTCGCGCCGGCAGACCTCGTCGGTGTCGCCACAAGGCTTCGGCCATTCCTCGGCCAACTGGGCACGACGCCTTCGAAGCCGATGCCGGACTCGCACAATGCCGGCGACTTCGGCCAATTTCTGACCGACGCACCGCATGCCTATTCCCTGACCGCGGACGAGCTCGTTCGGCATAAGACCGACGGCCACATGGACGTGAACACGGTCCGGGAAGGCGCGATCCTGATCTGCCCGGTCAAGGTCCCGGGGGGCGGTATCTATATGGGGGACATGCATGCTCTTCAGGGAGACGGCGAAATTGCCGGCCATACCTGCGATGTCGCCGGCACGGTGACACTGGAGGTTCATGTCATCAAGGGGCTCAAGATCGACGGGCCGATCCTCCTGCCGGTGCTGGATGATGTACCGTTCCTTGCGCGTCCGCTGAACGCGGCGGAACGCACGCGGGTGGCGGCACTTGCTCGCAAGCACGGTGTCCGAGAGGTCGAGGCCGACGCTCCGGTCACCTTCATCGGCACAGGCGCGAACCTCAATGATGCGACCACGAACGGGCTGGAACGGGCGGCAGACCTGCTCGGCCTCAGCGTTCCCGAAGTGATGAACCGGGCGACGATCGCAGGTGCAATCGAGATCGGCCGCCATCCAGGCGTCGCGCGGGTGACGTTCCGCGCGCCCCTCAGCCTGCTCGACGGAAAGGGCATCGGCGCGTTCGCGCGCAGTCTCTACAATCTCTGAGCCTCCTGTATTTTCAGGGAGTTGCTTGCAGACGAATGCGGGGCCGGCGTCATGTCGGCCCCGTTTTCGTTTCTGACGCTTTGGTGCAGCGGCAGAAACCCCAAGGGTATTTCGTATCGGTTTGCCGCCGACCGCGGTCGTTCAAACATTGCGATACACAGACGCCGCTTCCGAACACATCGCGGATACACCGCACACGCATGGTCACCGTGAAGTCAGGCTCGCGTCGGCCCCAGGGCGGTCAATCGGCTATGGCATAAAAAGACGGAATTACGACATTTGAGGCGCTGTCTTTCAACCGTACCATCGAGGCTCCAACCCAAGGATAGGAGCTTGAAATGAGCAACTCAAAAGGCACTGCACTGATCACCGGTGCTTCGTCCGGTATTGGCGCGATCTATGCCGACCGCCTGGCGCATCGCGGATACGACCTCATTCTCGTCGCGCGCAATCGCGGGCGCCTTGACGAACTCGCCCGCCGGCTGGCGGACGAAACCGGCCGCTCCGTCGAAGTTGTCGCCGCGGACCTCGGCAACAAGGATGATGTCAGGCGGGTCGAGAAGATCCTTCAGGGCGATGCGAGCATCACGGTGCTGATCAACAATGCCGGGGTCGGCGCGACCGCGCCACTGCTTGCCTCCGATGTCGACAAGATGGACGAGATGATTACGCTCAACGTCGGCGCACTGACGCGGCTGACCTATGCGGCGGCGCCCGGATTTGCCGCGCGCGGTGCCGGCACGATCATCAACATCGCCTCGATCGTCGGCGTGGCGCCGGAAGTTCTGAACGGCGTCTATGGCGGCACCAAAGCCTTCGTGCTGGCCTTCACCCTGTCGCTTCAAAAGGAACTTGCCGACAGGAATATCCGCATCCAGGCCGTGTTGCCGGGTGCGACCGCCACAGATTTCTGGGGCATCGCCGGCACGCCGATCGAACACGTGCCGAGCGAGATCGTCATGCGCGCCGAAGACATGGTGGACGCGGCACTTGCCGGCCTCGACCAGGGCGAAGTGATCACTATCCCGGCGCTGCCGGATGCCGCTGACTGGGCAGCCTATGAGGCTGCCCGCCAGAAGCTGTTGCCGAACCTTTCCAGGAAAACTCCGGCCGCTCGCTACCGTATCGGCAGCTAGCGCCCGCTCACCTTCCGGGAACCTCCCAACCCGGACTTTCGAGGCGGTTCCTCGCCTCGCCAATCGAACCAGGAGAATGATGATGTTCAGACATTCTATGCCCATTGTCCAAAACCGCCGCCTGGCCGCCTTGGCATTGTCGGGTGCGATCGCGATCCTGCTTCCTCCGCTCGCCGCTAAAGCGGCGGGCGTGTCCACCGGCGGCGACGTCCAAATCGCCTCGGCTGCTAAACCGGTTGCGGACGAATCCATCCGGCCCTTCCAGTTCCATGCCAGCGATGCCGCGCTTGCCGACCTCAAGCAGCGCATCGCGGCGACCAAGTGGCCGGATCGCGAACTGGTGGCGGACGGCACCCAGGGCGTGCAGCTTGCCACCATGCAGAAGCTCGCGGACTATTGGGCGACCAAATACGATTGGCGCCGGGTGGAGAAGACACTCAACGACCTGCCGCAGTTCGTGACCAACATCGACGGCGTCGACATCCACTTCATTCACGTGCGCTCCAGGCATAAGAACGCGATGCCGCTCATCGTCACCCACGGCTGGCCGGGCTCGATTATCGAGCAGTTGAAGATCATCGACCCCCTGACCAATCCGACCGCCCACGGTGGCACGGAAGCCGATGCTTTCGACATCGTCATCCCCTCGCTTCCCGGCTACGGCTTCTCCGGCAAGCCGACGGAGCGCGGATGGGATCCGGTCCGGATCGCGCGCGCCTGGGCGGTGCTGATGCAGCGCCTCGGATATACCCATTACGTCGCGCAGGGTGGCGACTGGGGCGATGCCGTTACCGAGCAGATGGCCCTGCAGCAGCCGGCGGGCTTGCTCGGGATCCACACCAACATGCCGGCGACCGTGCCAGCCGAAATCCAGAAGGGCCTGGATGTCGGCCAGCCGGCGCCGGCGAGCCTTTCGGCCGACGAGCGCCGCGCCTATGAGCAGCTCGACTTCTTCTACCGCAACGGGCTTTCCTATGCGCAGGAGATGAGCAAACGGCCGCAAACACTTTATGCGATTGAGGATTCGCCGATCGGGCTCGCGAGCTGGATGCTCGACCATGACGCCCGCAGCTACGAGCTGATCGCCCGCGTCTTCGATGGCAAGCCGGAAGGGCTGACGCGCGATGACGTGCTCGACAATGTCACGCTCTACTGGCTGACCAATACGGCCGTGTCGTCGGCGCGGCTCTATTGGGAAAACAAACTTACCTTCTTCCAGCCGAAGGGCATCCAGATTCCGGTGGCCGTCACCGCGTTCCCGGACGAGCTTTATCAGGCGCCGAAGTCCTGGGTAGAAAAGGCATTCCCCAAGCTCATCCATTACAATCGCCTGGCCAAGGGCGGACACTTTGCAGCCTGGGAACAGCCGGCGGCCCTGGTCGATGAGTTGAGGGCTTCGTTCAAGTCACTGCGTCAACCGAGTTGACAGTAGGAGGCGCGCGAACGCGCGCCCTTCCACCATAACCCCTGGTTTCGTTTATTGGAGACGTGTCATGGCAAATGCAGACAATCACAGCAGGGCGCCTTCGGTCGACCTGAAGTTCGAGGTCGCGGTCATCCCGGTATCGGACGTCGATCGCGCCAAGAGTTTCTACGGTCGCCTCGGCTGGCGGCTGGATGCGGACTTCCCCGTTGGCGATGCGTTTCGTGTCGTGCAGTTCACGCCCCCGGGCTCGCCGGCGTCGATCCACTTCGGCACCGGGCTGACCTCGGCTACGCCCGGGTCGGCGAGCGGCCTCTATCTCATCGTTTCGGATATCGAAGCCGCGCGTGCGGAACTCGTCGAACGGGGCGCCGAAGTCAGCGAGATCTTCCACCGCGAGGGGCCCGGAAAGCCGCCGATCAGCGGGCGCGATCCCGCGGGCCGCAGCTACCGTTCCTATGCCACCTTCAGCGACCCCGACGGCAACGGCTGGCTGCTGCAGGAGGTGACCGAACGTCTGCCCGGGCGCGTGGATGGCGACGTTGCGGACTTTGCCTCCGTCGGTGACCTTGCGGCGGCCCTGCGCCGGGCGGCTGCCGCTCATGGCGAGCACGAGAAGCGCAATGGTGGTGAGCACGACCATAACTGGCCGGATTGGTATGCGACCTACATGGTGGCCGAACATGCGGGCAAGCCGCTTCCCGAATGAGCGATGGCCATGACCGGCGCGTGTTTCTTCGATGGCGCAAATCTGCTATAAGCGGCCATTCCAGACAGGGTCGGACAGGGGTGGTGTGAGATGCACAGGATCGGCTACGTCGTCTTTCCGGGATTTCAGCTCATGGGTTTCGCGGCGGTCACCGCCTTCGAGATCGCCAACCTGACGCTTGGCGCACCGGCCTATGCAATCGAATTGCTGTCGGAGGCCGGCGGCGAGATCAAGGCGTCCGCCGGTTTCGGTGTGCTCACGAAAGCCTTCGACGATACGGTCTATGACACCGTCATGTTCGGAGCGGGAACCGAAATCGAACCGGTAACGCCGGGGCTCGCCGCCTTCGCGCGTCATGCCCTGGCGGTCTCGCGCCGGGTGGCCGCCCCTTGCACAGGCGCCTTCATCCTCGCCGAATCCGGCCTGCTCGAGGGGCGTCGCGCCACGACCCATTGGGCGTTTGCGCGTCAGCTGCGCGAGCGTTTCCCCGAGGTCAAGGTGGAGGAAGATCGCATCTTCATCGTCGACGGCAGCGTGTGGACCTCGGCCGGGATGACGGCCAGCATCGATCTGGCGCTGGCGATGATCGAGAAGGACCATGGCGAGGATGTCGCCCGTCAGGTGGCGCGCAAGCTCGTCGTCTATCACCGGCGTGCCGGCGGCCAGTCGCAGTTCTCCGCGCTGCTGGAACTCGATCCGAAGTCGGACCGCATTCAGAAGTCGGTCAATTACGCCAAGGCCAACCTGCGCAACGTCCTTTCGGTCGACGAACTCGCGGACGCTGCGGGCTTGAGTGCGCGTCAGTTCAGTCGTGCCTTCCGTTCCGAGACCGGCCAGTCGCCGGCAAAAGCCGTCGAGCATCTGCGGGTGGAAGCCGCGCGGCTCCTGATGGAGCAGGGGCGTCACTCGATGGACGTGATTGCCGAGCAGACCGGTTTTGCCGATAGCGACCGCATGCGCCGGGCCTTCCTGCGCACGCTCGGGCAACCGCCCCAGACGATCCGCCGCAATGCACGCGAGGGCGTTGCCTGACGGCAGCGACCTGCCTCGAAAAGCGATTGTATCGCCGTGTATCCGGTCCCTGCCATTTCTACACGTGCTTTCAATAGGGCGCCGCCAGGCACACGCCCCGGATACACCAGCACTCCATTCCTGATGCCAGTTCAGTTCACCGGAGGGTAGTCAATGTCGGACGAAATCAACCACCCGCGCCGCCGTTTCATCGGCGCAATCGCACTCTCGCTGGCGGCAACGCAGTTCGCATCGGCCGGCGCAGTGAGAGCGCACGCGGCAGCCGGTGACGCGCCGCGCCTACCGGCCGTCGCCCCGGGCACGAACAAGTCCTTCCCCGTCCTCAAGCAGATCGATGCCGGCGTACTCAACGTCGGCTACGCCGAACTTGGCGCCAGCGATGCTCCGGTCGTCATACTGCTGCACGGCTGGCCCTATGACATTCACACCTATGTGGACGTGGCGCCAGTGCTCGCCAATGCCGGCTACCGTGTCATCGTTCCCTATCTGCGCGGCTACGGTACGACCCGGTTCCTCTCTGCCGACACTCCGAGGAACGGCCAGCAGGCTGTGATCGCGACGGATATCATTGCCCTGATGGACGCGCTCAAGATCGAAAAGGCGGTCATCGGCGGCTGCGACTGGGGCGCGCGAACCGCCAACATCGTCGCGGCCCTGTGGCCCGAGCGCTGCAAGGCGCTGGTCTCCGTCAGCGGCTATCTCATCGGTAGCCAGGAGGTGAACAGGAAGCCGCTTTCGCCGCAGGGCGAGCTTGCATGGTGGTATCAGTTCTACTTCGCCACCGAGCGGGGCTATGAGGGCTACAAGCAGAACCGCAAGGAGTTCGCCCGGCTGATCTGGACGCTTGCCTCGCCGAAGTGGAATTTCGACGACGCCACGTTCGACAGAAGCGCAGAGGCGCTCGAAAACCCCGATCATGTCGACATCTCGATCCACAATTACCGTTGGCGGCTCAGCCTGGCCGAGGGGGAAGCACAGTACGACGACCTCGAAAAGCGGCTGGCGCAGTTCCCCACCATTGCCGTCCCGACCATCACGCTCGAGGGCGACGCCAATGGCGCGCCGCATCCCGATCCCGCCGCCTACGCCAAGCGCTTCTCCGGCCGATACGAGCATCGGCTGATTACCGGCGGCATCGGCCATAACCTGCCGCAGGAGGCGCCGCTCGCATTTGCCGACGCAATTGTCGCCGTCGATCGTTTCTAGTTTTTCTCCCGCGGCTTGCGTGGAGGCGCGGGGTTCCGGTTCGCCGGCCCCGCGCTTTTTTGTGCGCGGTGATCGTGTCGCGACCCGCCGGATGCCGCGGGCGACGCGGCCGCTTCGTATCAGCGTGTATCCGCGCCGGCCGCTGGGTAGGTTTCCATACATTTCCGGGCCGCCGGTGAAACATCCGAGACACCTTGAAGGCGCCAGATGCGTCTCGACAGCCGCAGGGCAATCGGGCCCGGACGGCAAAACCTGTCGAAAGGAAAAAGACCATGAGCGCAGCTGAAAAGGTACTCTACACCGGCAAGACCCACACGACCGGCGGCCGCGACGGCGCCGCCCGCAGCGACGACGGACGCCTGGACACCAAGCTTTCCAGCCCCGGCAGTTCCCGCCCGGGGACGAACCCGGAGCAACTCTTTGCCGCAGGGTGGTCTGCCTGCTTCATCGGCGCGATCGGTCTTGCGGCCGGCCAGTCGAAGGTCGCCCTTCCCGCCGACGTGGCCGTTGATGCCGAAGTGGATCTGCTGAACCGCGACGGCGGCTACTTCCTGAAGGCGCGGCTGAATGTCAGCCTGCCGGGGATCGACGCCGACGTTGCGCGACGTCTCGTCGATGCCGCTCACCAGACCTGTCCCTATTCCAAGGCGACGCGCGGGAACATCGACGTGACGATCAATCTCGTCTGATCCGCACTTACCTCTCGTCACCTCCGGAGCGGCGACCATCAGCGTCGCCGCTCTTTTCCGTTGGCCATCGGCATGCCCGGGTCTGGCAAGCCTGGTCTTGCGATCTCAATAACGACATGAGAAAAATACGATATATAATTGTTTTATCTCGTATTATATGGCGAGAAATGAAGCTCTCCTCTACTGAGGTCGGATCACTAGCTCGCCCAAAAGGCCGCCGCCGTCGCGATTGCGCAAGGTCAGCGACGCGTTGATGGAGGCTGCCAACTGCTGGGCGATGGCGAGCCCGAGCCCAGTGCCGCCGGTTTCACGATTGCGGGAATCCTCCAACCGGACGAAGGGTTTCAGCACGGCGCCCAGTTGATCTTCCGGGATGCCCGGTCCGCGGTCGAGCACGCTGATGATCACCGTATCGTCGGCAAGCCGCCGCGCCTCGATTTCGGCGCTGCCTGCGAATTTGAGCGCGTTGTCGACGAGGTTGGTGAGAATGCGCCTGAGCGCCTGCGGCCGGGTCGTGATCGTGCCGCCATCGACGTCGCTGGCGCTGACGGACTTGCCGGTGTCCTGATAGTCGTAGACGAGGCTTTCAATGAACGAGGCGAGATCAACGCGCGTCGATTTCTCGACATTGCCGTGGGCACTGCGGGCATAGGCGACGCCCTCCTTCACCAGGCTTTCGATCTGGCCGAGGTCCTGGATCAGCTTCTCGCGATCGGCGAAATCTTCGGCCATTTCCGCGCGCAGCTTCATGCGGGTGATCGGCGTCTGCAGGTCGTGGGAAATGGCGGCCAGGATCTGGACGCGCTCTTCGAGGTACTGGGCGATGCGGTCGCGCATGGCGTTGAATGCGGTTGCCGCATAGGCGACTTCCGTCGGACCGGTTTCGCTGAGCCGCGGCGTGTTGCGGTTCGGGTCGAGCGTGTCGGCCGCTGCGGCAAGGTTGACGAGTGGGCGGACCGCCTGGCGCATGGCAAACCAGCTGCAGAAGAGCAGGAGCGCGAGCTGCGCCAGCAGCACGTAAGGCAGCCAGTCGGCGAGCGGCATGACCCCCTTGGGATAGACATCGATCGTCAGCGGCGAGCCATCGCTCAATGTCAGATGCGCCTGCACGTGGCGGCGATCGCCGGGGATCGTTTCGACGGTGACCGGATACTTCGGTCCGGTCGCGCGCTGGATGTTGGCGGAGAGTTCCGCGGTGGCCGGATCGACCGACGGGTTGCCGGGCACGCCCGGTCCGAGAATGAAGCCGTAATTGTCGCGGTTGAGGCGATTGAGCCAGGAGGCACGCTCGTCCGCGGGCAGGCGGTCGAGGATTGCGATCGAGGTCGCTATGTCGTTTTCGAGCGTGTTGAACATGACAGACTTGGCCGCCACGTAGCGCTCGAAGAACAGAACGGTGAACGACATCACATGTGCGATGGCAAGGCCCGCCAGCAGAATAACAAAGAGCCGCGCCCTGAGCGTGCGCGGCCATAGTCGAAAGCCTCTTTCAGCAGCGTTCGCGGTCATTCGCGCGCCTCCACGATCTCGATCGGTACCGAAAAGACATAGCCTTCGCTGCGCACCGTCTTGATGTAGGCCGGCTCGCGGGCGTCGTCGCCGAGCCGCTGGCGGACCCGGCTGACGAGCAGGTCGATCGAGCGGTCGAAGAGATCGGCCTCGCGGCCCTGCGTGAGATTGAGGAGCTGGTCGCGGTTGAGCACGCGCTGGGGGTGGTCGATGAACACCTTCAGCAGCCGATATTCGGCGCCGCTCAGCGCGATCACGGTGCCATCGGCGTCGATCAGGTGCCGCGCCGTCGTGTCGAGCTTCCACCGGCCGAAGCGCAGCAACTGCCCGGCCTCCGAAATCTGCAGGTTGGGCGGCAGCATGCGCGCGCGCCGAAGCACGGCCTTGATGCGGGCCAGCAGTTCGCGCGCGGAAAATGGCTTGGAGAGATAGTCGTCCGCACCCATTTCAAGCCCGAGAATGCGGTCCATCTCGTCAGAACGGGCGGTCAGCATGATGATCGGGATCGCCTTGTGCTTGCCGGCGCGCAGTTCGCGGCTGAGCACCAACCCGTCGTCGCCCGGCATCATCACGTCGAGCACGATCAGATCGACGGTGTCGCCCTCGAGGAAGCTGCGCATCTGCCGCCCGTCGGCGACCGTGGTCGTGCGCAGGCCGTTTTTCTTCAGGTAACTCGACACGAGTTCCCGGATCTCTCGGTCGTCGTCGACAATCAGCACATGGTCGATATGCTCCATCGAGCAAACTCCTCAAGTCGGTTGGCGGGTGCGCAGCGGCACTTGCTCTGTCCGGTTGACGCTCCGGATATGTCGTCGGTGTGTTCGCAACATCCAGACTTGCATGCGAATGTAATGCAAGCGCCTGCAGACACATTTCGACACAATTTCACAAAGGAAACCCGCCGCTTGCTGTCAAGCGGCGGGTCGTGGGAACTGTGGCTGATCGCGTCAGGCTCCAGCTTTTGCAGCAAGCTGCGCGCGATACTGGGCGGTGGGCAGGCCACCCCACCCCCAATTGTCGAGGTCGACTTCCTCGATGACCACATAGGTCGATTCCAGCGGCTTGTTGAGCACGTCGAGTAGCACCTGGCTGACGCCCTTGATGATCTCCGCCTTTTCCTCCGCCGTTACCGCTTGGCGCTCCGGCGTGGTGCCCTCGCGGGTCACCTGAACTGTTACGATCGGCATTGCCGTCTCCTTTCTGGAGCTTGATGGCACCCAAGGTGCCGCGTTTGTTTGGAGAGTTACGGGCCTACCAGCGTCCGGCGTTCTGGCCGCCGTCCACATGCAGGATCTCGCCGGTCACGAAGCCGGCACCCTCCAGGTAGAGAACTGCGTCGACGATATCGCGGATCTCGCCCATTCGTCCGACCGGGTGAAGCGTCGAAAGCGCGGCATGCGTTTCCGGCGCGTGCATCGGCGTCTTGATGATGCCGGGCGAAACCGCGTTGACGCGAACGCCTGAAGTCGCGAACTCGATCGCGAGCGCCTGTGTTACCGAATTGAGGCCGCCCTTGGTGATGGAAGCGAGCGCGGCCGGCACGCCGGCGATCGGCTGGTTGACGAGGCTAGTGGTGATGCTGACGATGTGGCCGGAGCCCTGCTTCAGCATCTCGCGGGCGGCGCGCTGGGTAATGTGGAAGAAACCGGCTACGTTGACGCTCAAGTTCAGGTCATAGTCTTCCTGGGTGAAATCGGTGAACGGCTTGGCGGTGAAGACGCCGGCATTGTTGACCAGCGTGTCGATACGGCCGAACCGTTCGAGGCCCTGGCGCACGACGCGCTCGGCGGTCTCGGGATCGCCGATGTCGCCTGCAACGGCGAGGATGCCCGCATCCGCGCTCTGCGGAATCGAGCGCGACGTGGCGACGACGCGGTAGTTGCGATCGCGGTAGGCCTGTACCAGGGCGGCGCCGATACCCTGCGATGCACCGGTGATAATGGCGACCTTCTGTTCGTTGCTCATGGATGTGATCCTTCTTCGATTGCAACGGGCGTTTCGTTCAGCCCGTCCTTCGCCCTCGGCGTTGGTGCAATCAGATTTAGACCCATCCGATGTGTGGGAGAATTGACGCCATTCGGCACTCAATCAACCGAAATTCGGCATAATCAGCTAAGCGTGCCAGCTTCCTTTGCCATGCGTGCGAACTCGGTCCTGAGACGCGGCAAGGCGAAATCCGCGAAGGCTCGGACCTTGGGAACCGCCATGCGGCCCTGCGGCGCCAGAAGATGAACCGGCATCGGCGGATGCTCGGCATCGGCCAGTACGATCTTGAGCTGCCCGTCATGGACATGGCGCGCGACATGGTAGGAATAGAGCCGGGTAAGCCCGGTGCCCGCAGCGGCGGAATCGACAGCCGCGCGCACGCTGTTGACGATATAGCGTGGCGTGAACTGCACCGTGCGCGGGATCAGCGAGCCCTCGGCCGGCGTGAAGGCCCAGGAATCGAGGCCGAAGTTGGTAAAGGCGACGATCTGGTGCTTGGCGAGGTCGGCGGGCTCGTCGATGCGCGGATGGCTGGCGAGATAGCGGGGAGAGGCGACAACGACGCGCCTTATATCCCCGCCGATGCGTGTCGAGATCAGCGAAGAATCCGCGAGATGGCCGATGCGCAACGCAATATCGACGCCTTCGTCGACAAGGTTCACGAAGCGGTCGAGCAGCAGCAGCCGGGCCGAAACCGGCGGGTAGAGATTGAGGAAGTCGTCGAGGATCGGGCGCAGGATCTCTTCGCCGAGGATCGGCGGTGCAGAGATCGTGACCGCGCCGCGCGGGGCCGCGCGCTCGCCGCCTGCGAGCATGTCGGCCTCTTCAAGATCGATCAACACCCGCCGGCAGGCCGCTGCATAGCGCTGGCCGGCTTCGCTGAGTTTCAGCGATCGGGTCGTTCGATGCAGGAGTTCGACGCCGACATGGGCCTCGAGCAGGTTCAGGGCGCGACTGACGGCGGTCGGAGATCGCTTGAGCCGCCGGGCTGCCGCCGCGAGACTGCCTTCGTCGACCGCGGTCACGAAGACCTTCATCGCATCGATACGATCCATTGCGCCGACTTTCGCATGAGTTGTCGTCAGTCAGTAAGAATTCACCTGCAAAACGGCGGAAGTAAAGGGCCGATAGTACTGCACCGGCGAGCGCTGCACCTTCTGCGTTACGCCGGAAAGAGGCGGGTGATCAAATCGGACGCTGAGCCCTGCCAAAGCTCGCCCTTCCCGGTGCCTGACCATAAGGACAGAAAGTCTGGCGAACCCTTGGCCGTGGACGCTGCCCTGATGTCTCGCGTGAACTTGTTCTGGGCCGGAAAGGGCATCACGGCGTCGGCATCGACCTCGGTCATGAAGCGGTTTTCGACGCCGCGGGCAAACCGGCCGGAGAAGGCCCGCGTCGTCCGTGTCTTCCGCTCGGTGCCCTCTAACGCCGCGCGATAGGGGGCTGACGTCCCAGCTTCGGCGGTCGCGAGGAACGCCGTGCCCATCTGTACGGCGCTGGCGCCTCTCGCGAGGACGGATTGGATGTCGGAACCGGTCATGATCCCACCCGCGGCGATGAGCGGGACCTTGGTCATTTTGAGGCTTCGGGCGAGCAGGTCGTCGATACCGATTTCGCTATCCTCGGCGGACGGATCGAAAATGCCGCGATGCCCGCCGGCCTCGTATCCCTGGAGCGTAATGGCGTCCACGCCGCTCTCTTCGAGGGCCAGGGCTTCCTCCGGCGTTGTCGCCGTGCCGATGATCAACATTCCGGCGTCACGAGCAGCGCGCATGTGCTCGGCGGGCAGAACGCCAAAGACGAAGCTCAGCGCCGCAGGCTTTGCCCGCAGCACCGCCTCGAACTGATGGTCGAAATCCTCTTCGTAGGGCGCTGCAAATTCCGGCGTCGGCAGGCCGAGTTCGGCGCGGTACCCCGCCGTCGCACGCACGGCGCGCTCGAGCGCCGCGGCATCGACCTTCGGCTGCGGACGCTGGATGAAGAGGTTGATGGCGAAGGGACGATCTGTCCGGGCACGCACGGTCTGGGCGAACTCCGCGATCGCCGCCGGGCTCGAATAGGCCGCACCGATCGAGCCCAGCGCGCCGGCGGCCGAAGAGGCTGCCACGAGCGCCGGCGACGAAGGGCCTCCGGCCATCGGCGCGACGATCAGGGGATGTCTCAGGCCGAGTTTCGAAAGGGTGCCCTGCATAGTCGTGTCCTCGCTGCGTGTTGCGTGCCTTCCGGCAGCGCTGCAGAGGTAGGGTGAGCGGTTACGGACGCAAGGGGAGTTCACCCGAATATCTTGTGGGTCGCTCGCGGCAGTTATGCGGAGGCAACGCCCCCCCGGGACTGCCGATCGCTCGGCAATTGTTGCAACACAGTCGGTTGACTGGCACTGTGGCTCGGTGGCGAGAGACCTTTCCAAGGAGCCCGCGATGTCGCGACAGACGGACAAGCAAGAGACACTTCCGAGCCTTGTCGAACACTACCGGCCCGTGCAGCTGAAGGCCGTGCTTGCGGCTCGCGCGATAAAGCACCGCGAGCCTCCGCCGCCATTGCCGGAGGAGCGCCACTACGGAGCGCAATTGCCGGAGGGATTTCACCTGCCGCAATCTGTCTACGACGACTGAGCGCCGGCTCCGCCGTCAGCTCGTTGCCAGCGTCCAGGCCATGCCGGCGAGCGCGCAGGCAAGCAGCGTCGTTATCACCGACACATTGAAGCGGAAGATCGCCACGCCGGCCGCAAGCGTCAGCAGTAGCGACGGCAGCACCAGCGACCCTAGAACTGGAACATCGAGCGCCAATGGCCCGAGCGTCCAGGGGGCGACTTCGGCAAACAGCGTGTGCAGGCCGAACCAGACCGCAAGATTGAGGATGACCCCGACGACGGCGGCGGTGATCGCCGACATGGCGCCGGTCAGCGCCACGTTGTTGCGCAGCCGCTCGATGAAGGGCGCGCCGAGAAAGATCCAGAGGAAGCAGGGAACGAAGGTAACCCAGGTCGTCAGCATCGCTCCGAGGGTCGCGGCCGCCATGGGGGACAGCGTGCCGGGATCGCGATAGGCGCCCATGAAGCCGACGAACTGCACCACCATGATCAGCGGCCCGGGCGTCGTCTCGGCCATGCCAAGCCCGTCGAGCATCTCGCCGGGCTTCAGCCAACCGTAGTGCTGCACCGCTTCCTGCGCGACATAGGCGAGCACGGCATAGGCGCCGCCGAAGGTCACCACCGCCATCTGGCTGAAGAAGAGGCCAATCTGGCTGAAGACGTTGCCCGTGCCGAGAATGGCGACGAGCAACGCCAGCGGCACCAGCCACAGGGCAAGCAGGATCGCCGAGATCCGCAGCGACCAGGCGAGGTTCGGGCGCGCATGCGCGGGAATTTCGTCGCCGAGCACGGAGTCTTCGTCCTTGAGTACCGGACCCGTGCGGGCTTTGTGGCCTCCGCCGATGCGAAAGAAATCCGAGCCGCTCCGGGCGCCGACATAGCCAAGCACGCCGGCTGCAAGGATGATGAGCGGAAAGGGGATCCGGAAAACGAAGATGGCGATGAAGGCGGCTGCGGCAATGCCGATCATCACCTTGTTCTTCAGTGCTCGCCCGCCGATGCGGAAGACGGCCTGGACGACGACCGCAAGCACGGCCGCCTTCAGGCCGAAGAACAGGCCCTCGACGACGGTGACACTCCCGAAGGCGGCGTAGATGTAGCTCAAGCCGAGGATCGCGAGAAACCCCGGGAGCACGAAGAGGATGCCGGCAACGAGGCCGCCGGCGGTGCGATGCAGGAGCCAGCCGATGTAAACGGCAAGCTGTTGCGCCTCGGGTCCCGGCAGAAGCATGCAGTAGTTGAGCGCGTGCAGGAAACGGTGTTCGCCGATCCAGCGCTTTTCATCGACGAGGATGCGGTGCATGACGGCGATCTGTCCGGCCGGCCCGCCGAAGCTCAGTGCGGCAATGCGCGCCCAGACCCGCACCGCTTCGCCAAAGGAGATGCCGTGGCTTTCCCGTTGCCGCGCCGGTCCCGGCGCGGCCTTGTCTGCGATGTCGGTCATCTCAGGCGTCCTTCTTGGCCGAAGGCCAGTTGTGGGTCTCGTTGGTAGCATCGCGGCACCAGCGATAGAAGGCGTCGTAGAGCAGCATGCCGGCGTCCAGCTGTTCCAGATCATCCGCATACATGCGTGAGAGCCCGAGTGAGGCGGCAAGCAGACCTGACGCTTCCGGCGCGAGGTCGAGGCGGGCGGTATCGGCCGCACGCACGATCATGGCGAGCCGCAACAGCGGGGCGGTGGCAAGCCCGAATTCCTCGACCATGACGTCGAAGGTGCAGCGCTCGCCGCGATGGCTCCAGCGCACGGGCGCGTCGATGTCGAACGGTGTCGCCCCGAAGCGCTCGCCGACCATCTCGACTTCCGACGGCGCGACATAAAGGAAAACGGCATGCGGATCGACGAAGCGCCGGATCAGCCAGGGGCAGGCGATACGGTCGATCTTCGGCCGCGCCCGGGTGACCCAGACGGTCTGCCCTTGGGCGTTCCGTTCCGGTAGTGCCGAAGACGGCACGGCGGGGTTGCCGCCTGCGACCCATGCCTCGAACCCGCCTTCGAGCACATCGGCGGAGATGCCAGCATTGCGCAGCCAGGCGGCAACGCCGTGGCTGAGCTTCTTGCCCTGCTGGCAGATGATGATCGCCGTCGCTTTATCGACGTCCTGCGTCCAGTCCTCCACGCTTCGATAGTCGCGCCGGACGGATCCGGGGACGAGACGTGGATCGGCGTCGAAGTCCTCGTCGACGCGAACGTCGATCAGCGCGGGACAGTTCGGCGTGCCGATGAGGCGAGCGAGTTTTTCCGATGAGATTTCGAGATATGACGACATGACGCGTCCTCCGGATGAGCGGTTCTGTGGACGCGATGCTTCGGCTGGCGCCTCATGGGGTGATCGCAACCCCATGAGCGAAGTTTGCTGCCGTTGGCCGCAAGCTGTCAAGCTGGGCTTCGGCAGCGACTTAAGGGCATGGCGAGAACGCTTCGCGCTGAGGCGTGATCCCAGGCAAGCTACCGAAGGATTGTTACAGGTGTTTGGCGGCAAATGTCGGTTACCGTCAAGGAACCGACCTGAGTGCCGAAGGTTACATTCAGGTCGCGGAGGGCGGCATTCGGGCTACTTGCCGGCCGCCCTGGCTGCGGCCTCGATGATGCCCGCAACCTTCTCCGGTTGCGAAGCAAAGACAGCGTGGCTGGCCTTGATTTCGGTCACCTCACTGCCGGCGCGCTTGGCCATGCTTCTCTCCAGGTCCGGGTTGATGGCGCGGTCATCGGTCGCGACGATCGACCAGCTTTTCTTGGTGCGCCAGGCGGGGTCGCCGACCTTGGCGGCAAAGACCTCCTTGGCGGCAAGGACTTGCGATCGCGCCGCAAAGGCCGCCTCCGCCGCAGGCAAATCGGCGGCGAAATCGGCCGGAAACGCCTTTGGATCGAGATAGAGATACTTGCCGTCGGTGGTTTCCCGCACGCTCATGGCGGCCGCAGGGTTCGATCCGGCAAGCGCTGCCAGGTTTTCGCCCTTGTCGGGTTGAAAGGCGGCGACGTAGACCAGCCCTTCGACCTTGCCATGGTGTCCGGCCTCGGTGATGACAATGCCGCCATAGCTGTGGCCGACGAGCAGGGTCGGGCCGTCCTGCAGATCGAGGATGCGGTTCGTCGCCTCGATGTCGGCTGCGAGCGACGTTAGAGGCTCCTGGACAACGGTCACGTTGAAGCCGCGGCGCTCGAGGATTTCGGAGGCCTGTCGCCAGCCGGAACCGTCGGCGAAAGCGCCGTGAACGATGACGATGTTCTTGATCTCGGCTGCTTGCGCTGCGAAGGCGACGACGCTTGTCGCCAAGGCAAGCGCGATGGTCGGGAGGATGCGGTGGCTCATGCGATCGTTCCTTCTTCTCGTGAGGCAACGATCGCAATCTGTTCAGGCGAAGTATCCCGGATGTGTCGGTCTTCGCAGCAATATGTACCGCATTGTAACGGCGAAAACTCGCCGCCATGGCGAAGGCCGAAGCGCGGTCTTTCGCCATGCCTAGCCCCAGCAGACGCCGCGCGAAGGTGCGCTACGATTCGACCAGGATCACAAGCGACGACGGTACAACCCCGTCATGGGCCATGGCGTCCGCCGCGGCCTGGCTTTGCATCGCCTGTGAGAGGGCGCCGATATCGGGAACATCCATCATGACGGCCACGCGCGTCGGATCCTTCGGGTCGACGAAGGTCCGGATATTGGTGATGCCGAGCGCGCCGAAGAGTTCCTTGCGTCTCGGCGATTTCAGCCAGTGATCGGCGCCTTTGGTGATGTTGTGATGGGCGATGATGGTCGGCATCGGATCCTCCCTTTTTGTGACGCGAGCACCGAGGTTGTTGCAACTTTCCCGCCGCATCCGCGTTCTCCCAACGGAACGGCCTGAAGGGCCGGCTGTCAATTAGCCCGTCAGAGCTAGGCCCGTTTCTTCTCTGGCCACTTGAAGGAAGAGGCTTATGCCGAAGTTCATCACCATCGGATACGGCGATCGCGCCGGCTACGATCGCACGGCGGAAGCGGTGCGCGATGCGGCGCATGCGCATGACGCGCGGCTTCAGGCCGATGGCGTATTGATGGGAATTGCGGGCGCGCCGGTGCAGGTGCGCAATACGGATGCGGCCGGGGTCGAAACCAAGGAGGGCCCGTTCCTGTCATCCCCGTTGCCGGTGGCCGGCTTCGCGGTGATCGAAGCGGCCGATCTCGACGAAGCCATCGCCCTGGTGTCGCAGACACCCTGCGCCGTTGCCCACGGCGTGGTCGAAGTCTGGCCGCTTGAACTACCTTAAGGGGCCGCCCAGGAGACCTGCGCGGCGAGCATGGATTCCGCCTCGTCTGCCGTCTGGCGTTGGGGTTCCGTGGCCCCGGCAGGTGCGACCTTCGTTTCCGGTCGGCCCTCCCTGAACAGTTTCCACTTTGTCGGCCGGAATGCGATGCGGCTATGGTCGCCGGCGGCGGCGCGTTCGGGAGAGAGTTCGATCTCGACATGCGGATGGTTGCGGCCAAGGTCGAGTTCGAGATGGCGGGTGCCGGCAACCCGGCGGCTGGCGG
>NZ_JTLA01000190.1:0-4497 GCF_000799055.1 Ensifer sp. ZNC0028 | reverse complement strand
CCCACAAGGACCAGCTCAACGCCGACCTGCTCGCCTTCGCCAAGGCCTGATGGTTGTTCGCCGGTGCCGCCCCGCAGGCGGCACCGGCGCCCTTTGTCGAACGTTTCAGCCAAGGATCAGAGACATGACCTCTTCCCACAATCCCACCGATGCTTCCGGCCCCGATCGTCGTGAATTTCTTGCAGGTTCCAGTGCGGTCGCCGCTGCCGCCCTTCTTCCGAAAGGCGCCCATGCCGCAGACATCAAGCGTTTCCGGCATGGCGGCTTCGATATCTCGGTTGTCAGCGATGGTTTCATCATGCTGCCGGTCAGCATCGTTCTGCCGGATGCAACGGCGGAAGAGCGGCCGGAGATCATGCGCCGTCTTGGCGGCACGCCGGAACGCGCGCCGTTTCACACCAACATTCCGGTCATTCGCAGCGGCGACGATCTGATCGTGGTCGACGACGGCTCGGGCACTCGGTTTCAGGAAAGTGCCGGCAAGCTTCACGCCAACCTGCTCGCAGCCGGCATCGACCCGAGCGCTGTGACGAAGGTGGTGCTGACCCACGCCCATCCCGATCATGCGGGCGGTACCGTTGGCGCCGATGGCAAGCTCACCTTTCCGAATGCGCAGTATTTCGTCTCGGAGGGCGAATGGCAGTTCTGGACCGATCCCAACTTCGAAAAGGCGATGCCGCAGGTGCTCCATGGCTTTGCCAAGGGCGCGCAGCGCGATCTCTTCGCGGTCAATGACCGGCTGACTCTGGTCAAACCCGGCGACGAAATCGTCAGCGGCATGCAGGTGCTCGACACGCGGGGACACACGCCCGGCCATATCTCGCTTCACCTTTCCGGCGGTGACGGCGCGGGACATGAGGGGCTGGTGATCACGGGCGATGCGGTCACCAGCAACATCGTCTTCTTCGAGCATCCCGATTGGCATTTCGGTTTCGACACGGATGCAGACATGGCCTTGAAAACCCGCAAGGCCCTGATCGACCGGGCGGCATCGGAGCGGCTGGCGCTGCTTGGCTATCACTGGGCCTATCCGGGTATCGGGCGGGCCGAGCGCAACGGGGCGGCCTATCGTTTCGTAGCGGCGGAATGACCGCCTGGAGCCGGTCATCGCTGGAGCAGTTGACGGGCGCGCCTCCTGCGAGGCGCGCCCGCTTCTTTGCTTTCAGAGAGCCAGTTCGCTGTCCTTGATGTCGCTGATCGGCGCAAGGAAGGACAGCTCGAGCGGGCGCAGATCGCTGCGTTTGGCGGTGAGCCGCGGCCAGTCGGGATTGACGAGCGCACCGCGGCCGAGCGCGATCATGTCGGCACCGGCTGCCATCACCTCCTCGGCGCGGGCGAGATCGTGCAGGCTGCCGTTGGCGATGAGGAAAAGGCGCGGCGCGTGGCGGTGGGCCAGCGCGACGAGCGAGGCGTCGCCACCCTCAAAGGCCGGCTGCCAGGCTTCAAACTCTGTCACATGCACGAAGTCTGCCGGGCTTTCGGCGAGCGCCGCGAACACGCGGGCAGCACCTTGTTCGCGTTCTGCCCATTTGTGCCGGAAGTCGTTGACCTTACCCTGGGACAGCCTCAGCCCCAGCGGAACCTCGGGGCCAATCGCAGCGCGCACCGCCTTCAGCACCTCGAGCGACAGGCCGAGACGCTTGACGATATCTCCGCCCCAGCGATCCGTCCGCCGGTTCGAAAAGTCGGTGAAGAACTGGTCGAGCAGGTAGCCGTTGGCGCCGTGGATCTCGATGCCGTCGAAACCGGCAACCTCTATCGCAAGGCGAGCGGCACTGGCGAAACCCTCGATCGCTTCGGCGATTTCGGCGTCGCTGATCTCGCGCGGCAGGGCATAGGGTCCGTCGCCGTGATAGCCGGTCATCTGGCTGCCCTTCGGGCGCACGGCGGAAGGGCCTACTGTCTCGGGCCGGTGCGGATTGCCCTGTGCCAGCGCGCCGCCGTGCATGAGTTGCGCGAAGATGCGCCCGCCTTCCGCATGGACCGCCTCGACGATGGGCCGCCAGGCGAGGGCCTGTTCCTGGTCGGTCAGGCCGGGCTGGTCCTTATAGGTCTGGGAGTAGGCCTTGTCGGTGTAGATGCCCTCGGTCGTGATCAGGCTGAAACCGCCGCGGGCGAAGCGCTGGTAATAGCGCCGCATGCGTTCGCCGGGTACCCCCGCGGCCGAGGCGCTGATGCGGGTCATCGGCGCGACCGAGAGGCGATTGGCGAAATCAAGCCCCTTGAGCAAGGTGCCGGTAAAGGCGGGGGACGCGATGCCAAATGGTGCGTTCATGTCACTTGCCTCCATCGAGCGCGATCGCTTCGATCTCGATCAGCGCGTCCGGTGAATAGAGCGAGGAGACCTCGATGATGCTGTCGGCCGGATAGGGGGCTGAAAACCACTTGCGGCGCAGCTCGATGATTTTCCCGAAATTTTCCATGGAACGCAGGAAGATCGTGACCTTGACGATCTTGTCGAGCCCGGATCCCGCGGCCTTCAGCGCCCGGTCGAGGTTACGGAAGGCCTGCTCGGCCTGGCGGTCGAAATCACCGACGCCGACCAGATTGCCGTCTTCGCCGATTGCCGCCTGACCGGAGACGAAGACGAAGCCATTGGCCTTGATCGCCTGGGAAAGCAGGAAGGGCGCATAGGGATCCGGCTGGGTGACGACCTGTTCGAGAGACATGGGATGTCCTTTCATGCTTGAGATTTTCTCAGCTTGGCGCTGTTGCCTTGGCTGTTGATCTCAATATGCTAGGGCGAGCATGGGCTGACAAAGAGTGATTTCTCAGCCAATGGATGAGGTGAATTCATCTATGAGGATGGAATGAGGAAGTTGCCGCCGCTCGGTGCACTCAGGGTTTTTGAAGCGGCTGCCCGGCGGATGAGCTTCAAGCTGGCGGCCGAGGAACTGAACGTTTCTGCCACTGCCGTCAGCCACCAGATCCGACAGCTGGAGGAGATTCTGGAGGTCAAGCTCTTCGAGCGTGAGACGCGGCAGGTGCATCTGACGGCTGCCGGCAAGGCGCTGTTTCCGGTGCTGCGCGATGGGCTCGACCGTTTCGAACAGGCGATTGCCGATGTACGCCGCCAGCAGGCGGGCAAGGTGGCGCGCCTTACCTCCACCGTCGCCTTCGTTGCCAAGCGGCTGGCGCCGCTCGCCGGGTCGTTTCGTGAGGCCTATCCGGACTGGACCTTGCGGCTCGACGCCTCCAACAGGACGATCGACCTGGAGGCGGATGCGGACGCCGCGATCCGCTTCGGCGGCGGGCACTACCCGGGGCTCGTCACCGAGCCGTTGTTTGCCGATCGTTTTGCCCCGGTCTGCGCGCCGAGACTGGCGCCGGCAAGTGTGGCTGATCTCAAACGGGAAACGCTCATTCACTTCGACTGGGGCCCGTCACGCCGCAATGATCACCGCGCGCCCGTCTGGCGGCAATGGCTGGAGCGCGCGGGCGCGCTCGATGTCGATGCCAGTGCACAACTTTCCTTTACCGATGAGATCCACGCCGTCCAGGCGGCCGTTGCGGGGCAAGGCATCGCTCTCCTGAGCCTGACGCTCGTGGCGGACGAACTCGCCTCGGGCATCCTCGTTCAGCCTTTCGACCTGACGCTCGAGAGCGACCGCTACGACCTCGTCTACAGTCCGCGCATGGCGGACCGGCCTGCAACTCGCGTGCTTCGCGATTGGGTGCGCGCGCAGTTTAGCGGCGATGCCTGATCCGCGAGGTGATCTCGCTCAGTCGTCGAAGCCGAGGAAGTCCGGCGCCCAACGGCGGCTGGTGAGGCGCAACGAACGGTCGGGCTCGATGATATACGTCTCGTAGACCTTGCGGCCGTAGGAATCGATGAACTGGTGCGGCACGATGCTGCCGACGGGCGCCTTCTTCAGCTTGGTGCGTGGCTGGCCGCCATAGGTGATGCTGCCGGGGATGGGCTGGAGGTTCGGCGAGTAGCCGTAGGTGAGGTTGGAGGGGCCGGTCGAGGCCGTGCAGCCGCTGAGAAGCAGCACGACGGAGAGGGCGGCAAAAGCGTGTTTCATGTCGACGATCCTCACATGGCTGGGCCAGGCCTGCATGGCGCCGAGCGTCAGGCGGAAACGCCTTGGACGATCGTTGCCGGTCCGGTCCAGCACTCTCTTCTAAAGTGTAGCGCTTAAACGGAAAATTCCAAGTTCTGTCATGAGGATTCCCGCAAGCAGTGCTTGCAAATGTTCACGGCTTGTCCCAGTTGTGGAAAGCTTGGCCGCGACAGTTGCTGCCAGCTTGCGTGCAACCTAGCGTTCGGGAGCGTTCCGCGCGTTCTTGGGCGCGTCTCGGGGGTGAAATGGCAGCGTGGCATTATACGATCGGGTCGGAGCGACACGGGCCCGTCAGCGACAACAGACTGTTGGCGATGATCGCGCGAGACGAGCTTTCACCGGATGTGCTGGTCTGGCGGCAGGGGCAGGCGGAGTGGACTCCGGCCTGCGACACGGCCGACATCAAGGCGGCCGTCCGCCGCGCGACGCCGGG
>NZ_JTLA01000019.1:0-26604 GCF_000799055.1 Ensifer sp. ZNC0028 | reverse complement strand
CAGGACTGGCAACGCCGGCCCGTGCCGCGACAGGCGCCGACGGCTCGGTCGCACCGGGCAAGCTGGACGACTATTACGGCTTCTGGTCCTCCGGCCAGACAGGCGAAATGCGCATTCTCGGCATCCCCTCGATGCGCGAGCTGATGCGGGTGCCGGTATTCAACCGTTGCTCGGCCACCGGCTGGGGCCAGACCAATGAATCGATCCACATCCACCAGCGCACGATGTCGGAGAAGACGAAAAAGCAGCTCGCCGCCAACGGCAAGAAAATCCACGACAACGGCGACCTGCACCACGTCCACATGTCCTTCACCGACGGCAAATATGACGGCCGCTTCCTGTTCATGAACGACAAGGCCAATACGCGCGTGGCGCGCGTGCGCTGCGACGTGATGAAGACCGACGCCATCCTGGAGATCCCCAACGCCAAGGGCATCCACGGCATGCGTCCGCAGAAATGGCCGCGTTCGAACTATGTGTTCTGCAACGGCGAGGACGAGGCCCCGCTCGTCAACGACGGCTCGACGATGACCGACGTGGCGACCTACGTAAACATCTTCACCGCCGTCGATGCCGACAAGTGGGAAGTGGCCTGGCAGGTGAAGGTCTCGGGCAACCTCGACAATTGCGATGCCGACTACGAGGGCAAGTGGGCGTTCTCCACCAGCTACAACTCGGAAATGGGCATGACGCTGGAAGAGATGACCAAGTCCGAGATGGATCATATCGTCGTCTTCAACATCGCCGAAATCGAGAAGGCCATTAAGGCCGGCCAATATGAGGAGATCAACGGCGTCAAGGTGGTGGACGGGCGCAAGGAGGCCAAGTCGCTTTTCACCCGCTACATCCCGATCGCCAACAACCCGCACGGCTGCAACATGGCGCCGGATAGGAAGCATCTGTGCGTCGCCGGCAAGCTCTCGCCCACCGTCACCGTGCTGGACGTGACGAAGTTCGATGCCCTGTTCTACGACAATGCCGAGCCGCGCAGCGCCGTGGTGGCAGAGCCGGAGCTGGGCCTCGGCCCGTTGCACACCGCTTTCGACGGCCGTGGCAACGCCTATACCTCGCTGTTCCTCGACAGCCAGGTGGTAAAGTGGAACATTGACGAGGCCATCCGCGCCTATGCCGGTGAAAAGATCAATCCGATCAAGGACAAGCTCGACGTCCAGTACCAGCCCGGCCACCTGAAGACGGTGATGGGCGAAACACTGGATGCCGCCAACGACTGGCTCGTTTGCCTTTGCAAGTTCTCGAAGGACCGGTTCCTGAATGTCGGCCCGCTGAAGCCGGAAAACGATCAGCTGATCGACATTTCCGGTGACAAGATGGTGCTGGTCCATGACGGCCCGACCTTCGCCGAGCCGCATGATGCCATCGCAGTCTCCCCCTCGATCCTGCCGAACATCCGCTCCGTCTGGGATCGCAAGGATCCGCTCTGGGCCGAAACGCGCAAGCAGGCCGAGGCCGATGAGGTCGACATCGACGAGTGGACCGAGGCCGTGATCCGCGACGGCAACAAGGTTCGCGTCTACATGACCTCGGTCGCGCCCAGCTTCAGCCAGCCGAGCTTTACGGTGAAGGAGGGCGACGAGGTCACGGTCATCGTCACCAATCTGGACGAGATCGACGATCTCACCCACGGCTTCACCATGGGCAATCACGGTGTGGCGATGGAGGTCGGCCCGCAGCAGACGAGCTCCGTCACCTTCGTTGCGGCCAATGCTGGCGTCTACTGGTACTATTGCCAATGGTTCTGCCATGCCCTGCACATGGAAATGCGCGGCCGCATGTTCGTGGAACCGAAGGACGCCTGATCGATGCGGCTGTCCGTTCTCCTGATCGGTCTTCTTCTCGCCTCTCCGCTCTTCGCGGCGGAACGCGCAGTCGTGCCGGGTGCGGGCAGTCTTGCCGCAGCCATCGCCGGGGCGGAGCCCGGCGATGTGCTGACACTGACCGACGGGGCCTATCGCGGCCCCGTTACCATCGACCGCCCACTGACGATCACCGGTCCCCGCGGAGCGGTGGTGGACGGGCTCGGGCAGGGTAGCGTGATGACGATTGCCGCGCCGGACGTCACCTTGAGAGGTTTCACCGTCACCGGTTCGGGTCGCATCAACCAGGATCTCGACGCCGGGGTCAAAATCGTTCAGGGCGCCGATCGCGCCCGTGTCGAGAAACTGCTCGTTACCGACAACATGCACGGCATCGACGTCCATGGCGGCCGCGACGCGATTGTCTCTGAAAACGAGATCATCGGCACGCGCAGCCCGCGCATGAACGAGCGCGGTAACGGCATCTATGTCTGGAACAGCCCCGGCACGCTGCTTCAGGACAATATTATCCGCTACGGTCGCGACGGCATCTTTTCGAACGCCAGCGCCGACAGCATCTATCGCCGCAACATCATGCGCGACCTGCGTTTTGCCGTACACTTCATGTACACCCGCAACACCGAGGTTTCCGACAACATCTCGATCGGCAACCATCTCGGCTTCGCGATCATGTTCTCCAACCGCGCGAAGATCCTGAACAATCTTAGTCTCGGCGACCGCGAACACGGGCTGATGCTGAACTATGCCAACAATGCCGACGTGTCGGGCAATCTGGTGCGCGGCGGCACGAAGAAATGCCTTTTCATCTACAACGCCCACAAGAACCTGGTCTGGGGAAACCGCTTCGAGAGCTGCGGCATCGGCATTCATTTCACCGCCGGTTCGGAAAAGAATGTGCTGACAGGCAACGCCTTCATCGCCAACCGCGAGCAGGTCAAATATGTCGGCACCCGCAACATGGAATGGAGCCATGAAGGCCGCGGCAATTTCTGGTCCGATCATCCGGCCTTCGACCTCAACGGCGACGGCATTGCCGACAGTTTTTACCGCCCCAACGACCTGATGGACCAGATCCTCTGGTCGCAGCCCGCGGCAGGCCTGCTCACCGGTTCGCCGGCCGTGCAGATCGTTCGCTGGAGCCAACGGGATTTTCCCGCCACCCTGCCTGGAGGCGTGCGCGACAGCGCGCCGCTGATGCGCCCCCTGAGCATCCCTGTCCCGCCCGACATCCTTGCCTACGAGGCGGAGGCCGCAGGGCGCTGGACTGAAGGAAATTACGATGACACCGACGCTGACAATCTCCAGGCTCACTAAGCGTTTCCAATCGGTGGAAGCGCTGAAGTCCGTTTCCCTTGCGCTGGAACCGGGACGGCGCGCGGCACTGCTCGGCCATAACGGTGCCGGCAAGTCGACGATGATGAAGATCGTGCTCGGTCTCATCCCCTTCGACGCCGGCGAGGTTTTGGTTTGCGGCTCGGCGCCCGGTTCGCCCGCCGCGCGGGCCCAGGTGGCATATCTGCCGGAAAATGTCGCCTTTCACCCGGCTTTGACGGGAGAGGAACAGCTTCGCCACTATCTCGCGCTGCGCGGTGAAAGCCCGGCGCTGGCCATAGAGCTTCTTGCGCGCGTCGGGCTTGGTCATGCCGCGCGGCGTCGGATCGGCACCTATTCCAAAGGCATGCGCCAGCGCGTGGGTCTGGCCCAGACGCTGATCGGCCGCCCCCGCCTGCTGGTGCTCGACGAACCGACCTCGGGCCTCGACCCGGTGTCGCGACGGGACTTCTACGACCTGCTCGACGGGTTGGCCGCAGAAGGGACCGCCATCCTGCTCTCCTCCCACGTGTTGACCGAGGTGGAAGCTCGCACCGACAGCATCCTCATCCTGTCCGGTGGGGAGCTGGTGGCGGAAGGTACGCTTGCCGATCTTCGGACCCGTGCGGCACTTCCGGTCGCCTTTTCCGTTCGCCCCGCACCGGGCCATGCGCCGGCACTGGCCGCGACCTTTCCCGACGGTGTGCAAGGGGAGGACGGCCTCCTGCGCCTTCGTGGTTCGCAGTCGGAAAAACTGCCGCTTCTTGCCCGTATCGCGGCACTTGGGAGCGCCGTTGCCGATCTCGATGTCATCCCGCCCAGCCTCGAGGACATCTATAGCCACTTTAGCCGGAGGGACGGGCAATGACGCGCATCCTTGCCACCGCCGTCAGCGAATTCCGCATCGCTTTCCGCAATCGCTGGGTCTCCATCGCCACCGGCATGATGGTGCTGTTCGCCCTGGTGCTTGCCGCCGCCGGCTCTGCCCCGACGGGCGATGTCGGCGTCGACCGGCTCTCCGTAACGGTCGCCTCGCTCACCTCGCTTGCGGTCTATCTGGTCCCGCTTTTGGCATTGCTGATGAGTTTCGATGCGGTGGCTGGCGAGGTGGAACGCGGCACACTGCCACTGCTTCTGACCTACCCCGTCTCGCGCCTGCAGATCCTGCTCGGCAAACTTCTGGCGCATCTCGCAATCCTCGCTCTTGCCGTGACGCTTGGCTATGGCGCCGCGGCGCTCGCAGCCGTGTGGTTCGATCCTGGAGCGACCGCAGGGCTTGGCGCGCTCTGGCGGCTGATCTGGTCCTCGGTGCTGCTGGGCGCGACCTTTCTTGGCACCGGCTACGCGCTTTCGGCTTTGGCTCGACGGCCGTCGGGGGCGGCGGGCCTGGCCATCGCGCTCTGGCTGGTGGCGGTGGTGCTCTACGATCTTGCCCTATTGGCGCTCATCGTGACGGATGGCGGCGGTGCCTTCACCACACACGCATTGCCCGTCGCTCTGCTTGCCAACCCTGCCGATGCCTTCCGCGTCTTTAACCTCTCGGCCGCACAAGCGGTTTCTGCCGCCGGCGGACTGGGTGGCGCCGCCGGCGCGATCCCGCTTTGGCAATCGGCGGCCTCTCTTCTCACCTGGCCACTGGCCGCCATCGCACTGGCCGCCGCAGCCTTCCGAAAGGTGACCCCATGAGGAACCGACTTCGCTTCGTCCTCGTCGCTGCCGCCCTGGTGCTGCTTTCCTCCTGCAAGGAGGACGTGGCCCAAAGCATCGTGCCGCAGGACATGACGCCCGAGACACTCGGCCATTACTGCCAGATGAACCTTCTGGAGCACCCCGGCCCGAAGGCGCAGATCTTTCTGGAAGGAAGCCCCGCACCGCTCTTCTTCAGTCAGGTGCGCGACGCGATCGCCTATGCGCGCGGCCCGGAGCAGATTGCGCCGATCCTCGTTATCTACGTCAACGACATGGGGGCTGCAGGGGCAACCTGGGACCAGCCCGGTGACGGCAACTGGATCGCCGCCGACAAGGCGTTCTACGTGGTCGGCTCTGCCCGGCGAGGCGGCATGGGTGCGCCCGAAGCTGTGCCGTTCTCAAGCCGCGACGAGGCTGCGGCCTTCGTCCTTGCCGAGGGCGGCCAGGTGCTCGCGCTCGCCGATATCACCGATGCCATGGTTTTGACGCCGGTGGAGACCGGCCCGGAACCGGGCGCGGACGACGAAGACTATCTCGGCCGTCTGCGCGCATTGCCCCATCCTGCCGGAGGTTGACCCCATGCTTGTGACCCGACGCCGCCTGATTGCAATTTCTGCAGTTCTCGCAACAGCGCCCGCCATCGCCCGTGCCAACGCGGCAACCCGTTTCTGGACAGGTCAGGCGCTTGGCGCGCGTGCCTCGATCCGCATCGAGCATCCAGAGGCAGAGGCCATTGTCGCCAGGGTCATGACGGAGATCGATCGCCTGGAAAACGTCCTCAGCCTCTACCGTGCGAACAGCGCGCTTTGCCGACTGAACCGCGACGGCCATCTTCAAGATCCGCCATTCGAGCTTTTGGAATGTCTGTCACTGGCCGACGCAGTCCACCTGGCAAGCGGCGGGCGCTTCGATCCGACGGTGCAGCCGCTCTGGACGCTCTGGGCTCAATCGGCTGCAAGCGGCACGCGACCCGGCCCAGCGGACGTTGATCGCGTGCGTGGCAACGTTGGCTGGGGCAAGGTCAAGCTTGATGCAGCAGCAATCACGCTGCATCCGGGCATGGCGCTGACGTTGAACGGCATCGGCCAGGGGTATGTCGCCGACCGTGTGGCAGCAATGCTTGAAGCTGAGGGACTGACGGATATTCTGATCGATACCGGCGAGTTCCGTGCACTCGGGGGGCAACCGGGCGGCGGCGGATGGCCGGTCCGACTGGAATCAGGCGAGCGCCTGCCTTTGCGCCAGCGGGCGGTCGCGACCTCCGCCCCTCTGGGCACGACCTTCGATCAGGCAGCCAGAGACGGACATATCCTCGACCCCACGACCGGAATGCCCGCACCGGCAAACTGGCGCTCCGTCTCGGTCTCGGCACCGTCCGCCGCCATCGCCGACGCACTGGCGACAGCAGCATGCCTGATGCCGGATGCCGGATCGATCCTTGCGATGAACGCGCATTTTGAAGGCGCCCGCCTGGAAGCGGCATCCGTTTAAGGGGCAATCAAGCAACGTCGTCGGGGGCCTCTGCCCCGATCGACGAAAGCAAGGCGGCGGCTGCCTTAGCAACGATGGCCTTGGTGTTCTTCCGGCGTTCGGCCGGACGGGTAGTCCTAGCGGACTACCTCGACTCGACTGGTCCTGTTCCCCGCCCATCGAGGAGCCAGGCGATGTTGACCTGCAGGATGCCGGCCATCATATCGAGGCGGTTGGCCCTCGGCTCGGCGCGGTCGTTTTCCCAGCTGATCCAGGTCTCCTCGGTAACACCCGCGATCGCGGATATCTGTTCGACCGAAAGGTTGATGGCATCGCGGGCAAGCGAAATGCGGCCGCCGATCGTGTCGTCTGTGGCGTCCGCCGTGGCGCGGGGTGCAAGCATGTCGTTCATGATGTCGAGGATCCTTCTGTCGGGAGGAACGCGCGCAACGAGATCGCGGGCGTCGGTCGGACGCTAAGGCCCGTCGCGTGAAAAATGGTTCACACTCCAGGCTTTAAGCTCTTGTTTTTATGAATGTCGTCGCCGCAAAACCGCTGCGCACTTTTACGCGACATGCATTAGCGGCCAAGCTCAGCCATCGTCTTTGGCGAGCCAGGCTTTGATCTGGTCCGGATGATCCGCGATGTACTTGTCGACTGCCTCTTCGTAGGACGTCTGCTGGGCGTTGAACATCGCGGCTTCGAGATCGCCTATCGGCAGCTTCATGCGCGACAGCAGGCCTGAAACGTCAGGGTTGTCCTTCTCGATGTCCTTGCGTGCCAGCACGTCCACCCGTTCGGCCTTGCCGAGCGCGTTCTTCGGATCCGCAATATAGCGAAGCTCGTACTTGCCGAACATCCAATGCGGGCTCCAGGCCGTGGCGACAAACCAATCCTTCTTGCGCATCGCCCGGTCAACCGTCGTCAGCATGCCGGCCTCACTGGAGATCTGCAGCTTGTATCCGTCGAGCGCGTAGTCCTTGACTGCCTGCTCGGACAGGCGTGTAAGGCCCGCGCCGGGATCGATGCCCTCGATCCGGCCCTTGAGCTTCTCCTTCACGTCGTCTTTCTTCAGGTCGTCGATCGAGGCGATGGCGTCTTCGGGAATGTATTTCGGCACCACCCAGCCGAGCCTGGCACCGTCGTAAACGGTCCCAAGCGTCGTTACCTTGTCCTTCACCTTGGCGAAGTAGTCGGCGTGCGTTTCCGGCAGCCAAGCCATCATCATGGCATCGAGGTCGCCACGGCCCACCCCCTGGTAAAGCGGCGCGATGTCCGTCTGGACCAGTTCGACCTCCTGGCCGAGTTCGTCCTTGATCAGTTTTGCGGCGAGCTTGGTGACGAACTCGGCGTCCGACCAGGCGGCCCAGCCGATCCTCACAGGTGGCTTTTCTTCTGCGGCAGCCGCGCCGAACGTACCGGCGGCGATGCCGGCCGCAAGGCTGATGGTCGCGAGGGTCTTGAACATGGGTGCTCCTTTCAGGAAGGTTTGCAGTCGGCAACGCGAACGTCGCCAGATGGATAGGAACGTCCGCAGCGTCAGGCCGTGACGGGGGAGGTCTGAGGTTGTTCCTGTCGCCGGCGGAACAGGACGCGCCACGGGCTGGCGCGCTCCTTGCCGAAGCTCTGGGTGATCCGGTCGAGAATGACGGCGAGAATGACGACGGCGAGACCGCCTTCGAAACCGGTTCCGACGTCGAGACGCTGGATCCCGGTCAGGACCGTGTTGCCGATGCCGCCCGCACCGATCATCGAGGCGATCACCACCATGGAGAGCGAAAGCATGATCGTCTGGTTTATGCCCGCCATGATCGAAGGCATGGCGTTGGGCAGTTGTACCTTTACCAGCAGCTGCCAGGCGGTGCAGCCGAAGGCGTTGCCGGCCTCGATGAACTCCACATGCACCTGACGGATGCCGAGATTGGTGAGCCGCACGACCGGCGGCATCGAGAAGATGACCGTTGCGATCGTCCCGGGCACGGCGCCAAGGCCGAAGAACATCGCCGCAGGGATGAGATAGACGAAGGCCGGCATCGTTTGCATGAGGTCGAGCATGGGGCGTACGGCTGCCGCGACGCGATCGCTGCGCGCCATGGCAATGCCGAGCGGCAGGCCGATGAGCATGGCGACGAGCGTTGATGCGATAACCAGCGACAGCGTTTCCATCATTGCGGACCAAAGGCCCATGTGTTCGACCAGCAGCAGGGAAAGGGCGGTAAAGACCGCAAAGCCGAAGCCGACCCGCCACAGCGACAAGAGCACGAAGATCGCAAGCCCGAGGGCCAAGGGGGCGGCGAGAAGTGCAGCCTGGATGCTGTTGGTCACGGTGCCGATGGCAGCGGCGATCAGATCGAGCAGCGGTGCAAAATTGTCGAGGATGTAGTTGACGGCGCTGTCGACGCCGTCACCGATATCGAAAGTCATGGATTGTCTCCGAAAGGGCTGGATCAGGCGGTGCGATCGAGCGTTTCGAGCAGCGCGGATTTGCTGATCGAGCCGAGGTAGCGGTTGGCTTCGTCGATGACGGGCATGGGGAAGGGGCTTGCAGCCACCTTGCCAAGCACGTTGGACAAGCTTTCCGACGCGAGGATCGGCTCGATATCTGGCAGGAAGGCGCGCCGATAGGGATCGGCGGCGCCGTCTCGGGCGGTCGCGATCAACGAGGATCGGCTGATCATGCCGTGATAGGTCTTGTCGCGGCCGAGAATGATGGCGACCTCGCGATCGTAGTGCTCCATGCGCTCAAGGGCAGCTGCGGCCGAAACGCCCTGTCGTTCGATGATCGTCACCTGCGTCTTGCGGGCGACGTCGCCGGCGCGGAACACCTGAGAGACATCGACATTGCGGAAGAACGACCGCACATAGTCGTTGGCGGGCTTCAATACGATCTCGTCCGGGGTGCCTACCTGCACGACCTCACCATTTTGCATGATGCAGATGCGGTCGCCGATCCGCATGGCTTCGTCGAGATCGTGGCTGACGAAGACGATGGTCCGACTGTGTTCAGCCTGAAGGCGAACGAGTTCGTCCTGCATCTCGGTGCGGATCAGCGGGTCAAGCGCGGAAAAAGCCTCGTCCATGAGCAGTACCGAAGGCTCGGCGGCGAGCGCTCGCGCCAGGCCGACGCGCTGCTTCATGCCGCCGGAGAGCTGGTCGGGGCGGCTGTCGTCGTAACCTTCCAGCCCGACAGCGTGCAGAGCCGTTCGGGCGCGCGCCTTGCGCTCGGCCTCGCCGACGCCGGCGACCTCGAGGCCGAAGGCCGCGTTGTCGACAACGCTGCGGTTCGGCAGCAGCGCGAAGGACTGGAAGACCATGCTGATGTCGCGGCGGCGCAAGGCGATCAGTTCGCTGCGCGGCAAGCGCGCCACGTCTTTGCCGTCGATCTCGATGGAGCCGGAGGTCGGTTCGATCAGGCGGTTGAGGAGGCGCAGCATCGTCGATTTGCCGGAACCCGAAAGTCCCATGATGACGAAGATCTCGCCGGCGCGAATGTCGAAGGTCGCGTTGTTGACGCCGATGGTGCAGCCCGTCTCGGCGTGGATCTCCGCCTTGGTGCTACCCGCCTTAAGCAGGTTCAGCGCCTCGTCCGGCCGCTCGCCAAAAACCTTGAAAACGTTCTTGATACTGATCTTGACCGGTTGCTCGTCGGCCGAGCGGTCGCTCTCAGTTTGAAGTGCCATATGTTCTGGGCCCCGGCTCCGGAAGCGGGGCACTCTCCTTCGTGTTTGAAAGGCTGATGAAACGATCAGCGAAACGGAAAAGCGCACGACCAGAAAGGACTGCGCAAACACGACATCATGTCGCAATCAGATTGCCTTTTGGCATGCCTATACAGAAATGTCCACATTGGGAGAATAGAAAACTAAGTTTTGGCGATTATTATCGCTGAAAATGGAATGCTTTCGCGCTCCTGAAGGCGATCGTCAGCGGCGGTGTGCAGGGCGCCTCGGCGACGAAAAACGCGTTCGCCGGAGAGGCGAACGCGCGCGGCAGCCGGTCTTTATTTCTTCAGCTTGCCGTAGTCGAACTTAGGTGCCTTGGAGAGGTCATCCTTGTTGGTGTCGACGTAGGCCTTCCAAGTGCCGTTGTCGTTGGCAAGGGCAAGTGACGCCGGGTCGATGACGACATAGCTCTCGCCCAGGCCGAGGAAACCGCCGACGCTTGCGACGATGCCGATGACGGACTTGCCGTCGCCGATGACGACGTCGGAGATCTCGCCGATCGTCTCGTTCTGCTTGTTGTAGATATCGACGCCGATGAGCTGCGAATTGACGATATCGGTATCTTTGATTTCCACATATTTCAGCGGCATCGTTGCGGCGGTGCCCATCGTGATGCCGGGGCCGACCAGCATCGCATCTGCGCCGTTTGCTGCGGGTTCTTGCGCGAAGGCGGCGCTGGAAACGAGGGCAAGGGAAAGCGCGGCGGCGGTCACATAATTCATGCATATCTCCTGTTCAGTCTCACCACCGACCGGCGCGGTCGTGGCGGCATTTAAACGGAGCTTGCTCAAAAAAGTTCCACGGAATCATTGGTATAAGCAATCTTCCCCACGACCGGACGATCGATCGAAGCTATTGCCTGGGGTGCCTTTAAACGATTGCGGCGTTCCGGATGCGAAACCGCTCCTTGCGAACCGCTACCCGCTCGCCAGGTCCTCGACGCTGAGCGCGATCGTTCCCGTCACGGTTTGGAGAGGCTGAAGCCGGACGAGGCCGCCGTCTCGTTGATCGCGGTGCGCGTTCGGCCGATGGCTCATCGGCTCGAAGCAAAAGAAGCTGCTTGTCGCCGACGGCGAATAGAGGACGAAGAACCGAAAATGCCCATCGGCTTCCAGCGAAACGGCCAGCCCCGTTTCCGGCCATTCGATGCGGGCTCGTCCATCCCAACCGTCGAAGGCATTGTTTGCCCAGTTCGGGGGCAAGGGGGAGCCGAATGCAAAGTTCATGCTCTGAGGGATGGGGCCGGGACGGCCTGGCAGATGACCTTCCCGTTCGCTCCAATATCGGTCGGCACGGGCAAAGAGCCGCGTTTCAGGCGTACGCGGAAAGTATGGATGGAAGCCCAGTCCATAGGGCAGGGTCTGGTCGGCGCGGTTGGTGATGGCGAGCGAGAGGATCAGGCGGGCTCCGTCGATGGCGATCGTCTGTACCGCTTCATAGGCAAAGGGGGTGGCAACGCTTGCCTCCTGGTCAAAGCGAAGAGTGACCGATTGCCGGTTGCGCTGCAGGATCCACCAACGCCCAAGCCAGCCGTCTCCGTGCAAAACCAGCGGATCGGTCGTGTTTGCTTCCAGCCTGTAGTCACGCCCTTCGAATTGGAAGCCATTGGCCTCGATGCGATTACCGAAGGGCACCAACGGAAAGCAGGCCTCGACGCCGAACATTTGCGAGGCAAACCCCGGTGCTGGCGTCGGCGCGAACACAGGTATGCCGCGCCAGCGAGCCGACAGGATCGCGCCGCCAAACGGGCTCACCTCGACGGCGAGCCCTTCTTCGTTTTCGAGGAGAACAATGTCTTCCGTCATGCCTTAACTGCGACGACCGGCGGCGGCCGAGCGCAGATTGTCGAGCAGCACGGCGAGCAGAAGGATCAGGCCGCGCACGACATATTGGTAGAAGGCCTGGATGTTGAGGAGGTTCATGACGTTTTCGGCAATGCCCATGATGAGAACGCCAACGATTACGCCGGTCATGGCCGCTCGGCCGCCGGCCAGCGACACGCCGCCGAGCACACACGCCGAGATGACCGAGAGCTCGAGACCTGTTGCGGCATTTGGCTGGCCCGAAGTGATGCGCGAGGCGAGCAGCACTCCGGCAACGGCGCAGACGAGGCCCTGCAGCGCGAAGATCCAGATGCGCATGTTGGAAACGTTGACGCCGGCTAGCCGCGAGGCTTCCGGGTTGCCGCCGATTGCCAGCGTGTTTTTGCCGAAGACGGTGCGGTTCAAGACGAAGCCGAACACGAGGAAAAAGACGCCCATCACCCAGATCGGCGTCGGGATGCCCAGGAACTTCGACAGCGCCAGCTGGTAGAAGCTCGGATCGTTGATGCCGACGGCGCGGCCATCGGAGGCAATCAGTGCAAAGCCACGCACGATCTGCATGGTGGCAAGCGTCGTGATCAGCGCGTTGATGCGGAAATGCGCAATCACCACGCCGTTGACGAGGCCGACAAAGCCGCCGCACAGGAGTGCCGCTATCAGGCCGACAAGGATCGAGCCAGAGGCGTTCGATGCCATGACGGCGGCCATGCCCGAGAAGGCGACGGTGGAGCCGACCGAGAGGTCGAAGTCGCGCGAGGCGAGGCAGAACATCATCGTGCAGGCAACGATGCCGATGGTGACGACCGATTGCAGCAGGCCGAGCATGTTGCGCTCGGTCAGGAAGTTCGGAACCGTCAGTGCGACGATGGCGAAGGCGACGGCGAAGATGACGACCAGACCCTGTTCGCCGAGTAGAAGTTTTTTCAAGGAAGTCATGACGGCTGAACCTGCTCGGTTGGAACATCGGGAAGGGCGGCGGCGAGGATGCGGCGTTCGTCGAAATCTGCGCGCGCGAAATCTGCGGCGATCCGGCCCTGGCACATGACGAGGATGCGGTCGGTAATGCCCATCACCTCGGGCAACTCGCTGGAGATGACGACGATCGCCATGCCCTGACCGGCGAGTTCGTAGAGGATTTCGTAGATCTCCGATTTGGCGCCGACATCGATGCCGCGCGTCGGCTCATCGATGATCAGCACCTTCACGCCCTGTTCGGAGAGCCAGCGGCCAAGGATGACCTTCTGCTGGTTGCCGCCGGAGAGATTGATGATGTCCTGCTTGCGCGATGGCGTGCGCACCCGAAGCTTGGCGATAAAGCGGTCGGCCAGTTCCGCTTCCTTCTTGAGGTTGAGGATGCCGAAGGGCGAAAAGTGCCGGCGCGACGAGATCGCCATGTTTTCTTCGATGCTGCGCCCCTGGACGATGCCGTCGAACTTTCGGTCCTCCGGGCAGAGCACCATGCCGGCGCGGATCGATTGTGGCGGGTTATCGGCCGGAACGATCGCGCCGTCGATCGTCACGGTTCCCTGGTGGCGCCTGTCTGCGCCATAGGCCAGCCGGGTCATCTCGCTGCGGCCAGCGCCGATCAGGCCGAAAAAGCCGAGGATCTCGCCGCGCCGGACCGAGAAGCTCAAGGGCGTCTTCAGCTTCGGGCCGCAGATCGCGTCGACGCGCAGACGTTCAGTACCGAGATCGCGGCCGCGCCAGCCCCAGATGTTGGAGATCTCGCGTCCGACCATCTCGGCGATGATCTGGTCGCGCGTGACCTTGGAAATGTCGGGATGATGGGCGGCAAGCTTGCCGTCGCGCAGCACCGTCAGACTGTTGCAAAGCCGGAAGATCTCGTCGAGCCGGTGGGACACGTAAAGGATAACAGTGCCGTTCGAACGCAGGCGATCGATCAGGGCAAACAGGATTTCGCTCTCGCGGGACGACAGCGACGAGGTCGGCTCGTCGAGCGCAATGACGCGCGCATCGAGCATCACCGCCTTGGCGATCTCGACCATCTGGCGCTCACCGATCGAGAGCGAGGCGATCTTGGCGGACGGATCGACGTCGATGCCGATTTCCGCGAGCTTCTCGCCGACGACGCGAAGCAACTGGCGGCGATCGATAACGCCCGCCTTGCCGGGGAAGTGGCCGAGCCAGAGGTTTTCGGCCACGGTCAGCTCCGGAACGAGCTGCAGCTCCTGATGGATGACGATGACGCCGGCGCGGAAGGCGTCGCGCACGGAGCGATAGCTCTGCGTCTCGCCGTCGATGCGGATATCTCCCTCATCGGCGGACTGGTCTCCGGAGAGCAGGCGGATGAGCGTCGACTTGCCCGCGCCGTTCTCGCCCATGAGGCCATGGACGGCACCTTTGCGCACGGAAAACGAGACATCCGATAGCGCCTGGACACCGGGATAGCCCTTGGAGATCGATTGGAATTCGAGAAAATCTTGCATGCGCGGCTCCGAAGCGGAATGCCAGGCAGTCGAGCCGCCGGGCCGATAGAGCGGGATGAGGTGTGCGCGGTTTTCCGCTCGCATCCCGCTCTAAACTACCAGAATCGATCACGTTTATTGTTTGGGTCGGTCAGACCCAAACACTCGTGATCTGGTGTCGCGGAACGCGATTACTCGATGCCGAGATCCTTGCGCACGACCTCGTAGTTGTCGCGAAGCGCAAGCTGGCCGGCGGTCAGCGTCAGCTTTTCCGGTTCCTTGCCGTTGGCGATCCACTCATACATGTTGAGTGCGGTCTCGTAGCCGTGGCGCTTCGGCGAGATGATGACGGTGCCGAAGAAGCCGGTCGCGGCAGGCTTCTTGAACTCGTTGATCGCCGAATCCGCGCCGCCGATGCCGACGCCGATCATGCTGTCGGGCGCAATGCCGACCGTCTCGGTCGCGCGTACGGCGCCGAGCACCGCTTCGTCATTGAGGCCGATCGCAACCCACTTCTTGATGCCGGCGTTCTTGTTGAGCACGATCGTCGAGGCGTTGAGTGCTGCCTCTGTGTCGGTCTTGGCCTGCGGTGCATCGAAGATGTTGGCTTCCGGGAAGCCGTTGGCCTTGAGAACCGAGAGTGCGCCCTCGACGCGGTCGACCGCGGTCGGGAGCTGATCGTAGGACACGCGGATAGCGCCGACGTCCTTCATGTCCCAGCCACGCTTCTTGATTTCGTCGACCAGGGCCTGACCGACGGCTTCGCCGATTTTCGTCGCCGAAATGCCCATGTGAGGCACGTCTTCGATCGGGCTGCCGTCGGCGTTGACCAGCCGGTCGTCGACCGTCATCAGCTTGAGGTCGTTGGCGGCCGCCTTGGCGACGATGCCGGGGCCGAGCTTGACGTCAGGGGTGCAGACGATGAAGCCCTGCGCGCCCTGGGCGCCGAGATTGTCGATTGCCGACTGAACCTTCTCGCCGTCTTCCGCGCCGATCTTGACGAGCGTGAAGCCCTTTTCCTTGGCGGCGACGTCGGCGAACTTCCATTCGTCCTGGAACCACGGCTCTTCCGGCTGCTTGACGATGAAGCCGATCTTGACGTCGGCAGCGAACGCCGAGGTTGCCGCAAACACGGCGACGGTACCAGCCAGAATGGCTGCCTTGATAAAGCGCATGATGTCTCTCCCTGGTGAACTGCCTCCTGCAGTGAGCATTTGTGTATGATGAATCATCATATTCGTCAATTGCCTTTGTATGATGAATGCGATAGTGATGTATAACGATAACGTGCTTCGCTGCGTTGTCGCCTTCAAGCGTCTGCGCTATGGAGCGACAGGGAGACGGAAGCGGGAGGAAAATGGCGGTGGAAGAGCAAGACTACAGCAACGGCGCGGAGGAGCGCGGCCAGCGTCGCCCTCGCGTTCAGAAGAATGTGACGCGCGCCATCGCCTCGGACATTTGCACCGACGTCTTTCCGGTCGGTTCCTTCCTGCCGCGTGAAAACGACCTCTGCGAACGCTATGGCGTCAGCCGCACCGTCATCCGCGAAACCTTGAAGGTGCTGGAATCGAAGGGCATGGTCCGCGGCCGCTCCCGGGTGGGCACGATCGTCTGCAACAAGGACGAGTGGAACATCCTCGATTCCCAGGTGCTCGAATGGATCGGCGAGCGCATCTTCGAATTCGACCTACTGAACTGCGTTCTGGAGGCGCGCCGGGCGATCGAGCCGGCGGCCGCTGAGTTTGCAGCCGAGCGCGCGACCGTCCAGGAAATCGCCGACCTCGAGCACGCCTGGCAGGCGATGCGTGACGGCGAGCGCGATGTCGTCGGCTTCACCGATGCCGACGTCGCTTTTCATACCTGCCTGCTCAAGGCCAGCCATAACCAGGTCTTCCTGCAACTCGTCGGCATCATCCAGGCGGCGCTGAAGTTCTCGCTGTATGCCTCCAACGAAGTTGCCGAACGTCGTGACGAAGCAATCGATATCCATGGCGAACTGGTCGAGGCCCTGCGTCTGCGCGACAAGGCACGGGCGCGCGACTGTTCCACGCGCATGCTGGATCTCGCCGCCCGCGACCTCAAGCTTGCCGTCGAACGTCACCGGCCCGCCCCGTCGGCGCGCTGAAACCCTTTCCCGGACGGCCGTCGCCGCCCTGCCCCACCCAGCGGATATCGCACCATGAAGATCACCAAGCTCACCACCTATATCGTTCCGCCGCGTTGGCTGTTTTTGAAGATCGAGACCGACGAAGGCATCGTCGGTTGGGGGGAGCCGGTTGTTGAAGGCCGCGCCCTGACCGTGGAAGCCGCCGTCAACGAGCTTGCGGACTATCTGATCGGCAAGGATCCGCTGCTGATCGAGGACCATTGGCAGGTCATGTATCGCGGCGGCTTCTACCGCGGCGGTGCCGTCCACATGTCGGCGATCGCAGGCATCGACCAGGCGCTCTGGGACATCAAGGGCAAGGCCTACGGCCAGCCGGTGCATGCGTTGCTCGGCGGCCAGGTGCGCGACCGCATCAAGGTCTATTCCTGGATCGGCGGCGACCGTCCGTCCGATGTCGCCAAAAATGCCCGCGACGTGGTCGCCCGCGGCTTCAAGGCGATCAAACTCAACGGCTGCGAAGAAATGCAGATCGTCGACACCTGGGAGAAGGTGGAAAAGGCGGTCGAAACCATTGCCACGATCCGTGAGGCGATCGGCCCGCACATCGGCATCGGCGTCGATTTCCACGGCCGCGTGCACCGGCCGATGGCGAAGGTCTTGGCGAAGGAGCTTCAGCCCTTCAACCTGATGTTCATCGAAGAGCCGGTGCTTTCGGAAAACCGCGAAGCGCTTAAGGAGATCGCCAACCATTGCTCGACGCCGATCGCGCTCGGGGAGCGGCTCTATTCGCGCTGGGACTTCAAGTCGGTGCTGTCCGACGGCTATGTCGATATCCTGCAGCCGGACCTGTCACATGCCGGCGGCATCACCGAATGCCGCAAAATTGCTGCGATGGCGGAAGCCTACGACGTGGCGCTTGCGCCGCATTGCCCACTCGGACCGATCGCGCTTGCCGCCTGCCTCCAGGTCGATGCCGTCAGCTACAACGCCTTCATCCAGGAGCAGAGCCTCGGCATCCATTACAACACAGGTAACGACATTCTCGACTACATCTCCAACAAGGAAGTCTTCCACTACGCGGATGGCTTCGTGTCGATCCCGCAAGGCCCTGGCCTCGGCATCGAGGTGGACGAACAATATGTCATCGAGCGGGCAAAGGAAGGCCATCGCTGGCGCAACCCGATCTGGCGCCACGCCGATGGCAGCGTCGCCGAGTGGTAGGAAGCGCGGACATGGCGGGTCGTCTTGAGGGAAAACGCGTCGTCGTCACCGGGGCGGCACAAGGGATAGGCCTCGCGATCGCCGAAGCTTTCCTTGGGGAGGGGGCGAGCCTCTTCCTCATCGACCGTGACGGCGATCTCTTGGCGACCGAAGCCGAGCGGCTGCGTGCGGCGGGCGGAAAGGTCGGCTGCGCCACGGCCGACATTACCGATGCGGATGCCATTGAGCAGACCGTTGCTGCCGCCGCGCGTGAGATCGGCCAGCCGAATGCGCTCGTCAACAATGCCGGCGTCAACGTATTCTTCGAGCCGTTGAAACTGTCGGACGCCGACTGGCAGCGCTGCTTCGACATCAATCTCAAGGGCGCGTGGAACTGCAGCAAGGCTGTGCTGCCGGGCATGATCGAGGCGGGCGGCGGCGTCATCCTCAATATCGCCTCGACCCACGCCTTCACGATCATCCCGCACACCTTCCCCTATCCGGTCGCCAAACATGCGCTTCTCGGTATGACCAAGGCGCTGGGGCTCGAATATGCCGGGCAGGGCGTTCGCGTAAATGCGCTGGCACCCGGCTATGTCCGCACGCAGAAGGCCGTTGAATACTGGAACAGCTTCCCCGATCCGGTCGCAGCCGAGGCCGAGACGATGAAGCTCCATCCCGGCGGCCGCATCGCAACACCGGGGGAGATCGCCAAGGCTGCGCTGTTCATGATCTCGGACGAATGCCCGTTCATGAACGCCACCTGCCTGACAGTCGATGGCGGCATGAGCGTTCTGCATCATCCCTGAGCAGCTACTTCGACAGCTCACTTTTTGAAACCTCCGGCGTTACGCGCCGGAGGTTTTTCTTTGCCTCGACGTTCGTCGTTCATCGCTTGACCGAAAATAACTCCGATTATATGAGAAATATAAAAGAGCGTAGGGCGCTCGAGGTTATCGGGAGGGCACATGTCCAGAAAATTGAGATCACAGAATTGGTTTGGCGGACTGGACAAGGACGCCTTCATTCACCGCAGCTGGATGAAGAACAACGGTTTGCCTGACGATGTCTTCGACGGTCGGCCGGTGATCGGCATCTGCAACACCTTCTCGGAGCTGACGCCTTGCAACGCGCATTTCCGCGGACTGGTGGAGCACATCAAGGCGGGCGTGCTCGAGGCCGGTGGCCTGCCGCTGGAGTTCCCGGTGTTTTCCTGCGGCGAGTCCAATCTGCGGCCGACCGCCATGCTCTTCCGCAACCTCGCCTCGATGGATGTCGAGGAGGCGATCCGCGGCAACCCCATCGACGGCGTCGTGCTGATGGCGGGCTGCGACAAGACCACCCCGTCGCTGGTGATGGGGGCGGCCTCCTGCGATCTTCCTTCGATTGTCATCTCCGGCGGACCGATGTTGAACGGCCGCTTCAAGGGCCGGACGATCGGCTCGGGGACGGACGTGTGGAAGTTTTCCGAAGACGTGCGTGCCGGTGTCATGTCGCAACAGGATTTCATGGCCGCCGAAAGCGCCATGTCGCGCTCGCCGGGCCATTGCATGACGATGGGCACCGCATCGACCATGGCGTCCATGGTTGAAGCGCTCGGGCTTGCGCTGCCCGGCAATGCCACCTTTCCGGCGGTTGACGCCGGCCGCGCCCGGCTGGCGCGGTTGACCGGTCGGCGGATCGTCGAAATGGTTGCCGAGGACCTTCGCCTGTCGAAGATCCTGACCCGTGACGCCTTCGCCAATGCCATCCGCGTCAACGGCGCCATCGGCGGCTCCACCAACGCCGTCGTGCATCTCCTGGCAATCGCCGGGCGGATTGGCACGAAGCTCTCGCTCGACGACTGGGATCGGTTCGGCCGCGATATTCCGACCATCCTTAATCTCATGCCTTCGGGGCGCTATCTGATGGAGGACTTCCATTATGCCGGCGGGCTGCCCGCCGTCATGAAGGAGATCGCCGTGCTTCTGGAACTCAGCGCCCTGACGGTGACCGGGCAAAGCGTCGGCGCCAACATCGAGTCTGTCGAGAACTGCAACGACGACGTCATCCTGCCGCTCGATCGGGCACTGACATCGAGTGGCGGCATTGCCGTGCTGCGCGGCAACCTTGCGCCTGACGGCGCGATCATCAAGCCTTCCGCAGCGACGCCGACGCTGATGCAGCACCGCGGCCGCGCCGTCGTGTTCGAAACCATCGACCACTACAAGGCGCGGATCGATGATCCGGATCTTAGCATCGACGAGACTTCGATCATGGTGCTGAAGAACTGCGGTCCGAAGGGCTATCCGGGAATGGCCGAGGTCGGCAACATGGCTCTCCCGCAGAAGCTCTTGAAAAAGGGCGTGCGCGACATGGTGAGGATCTCGGATGCCCGCATGTCGGGGACGGCCTTTGGCACCGTCGTCCTGCACACGGCACCCGAAGCTGCGGTTGGCGGCCCGCTGGCCCTGGTAAGGGATGGCGACTGGATTGAGCTCGACGTTGCCGGCCGCCGCCTCCACCTCGATGTGAACGACGAGGAACTGGCGCGCCGAAAAGCCGCCTGGACCGCGCCAACCCCGGAAATGGTCGGTGGTTATCAAGGGCTCTATGTCGAGCGCGTGATGCAGGCCGACACCGGCGCGGATCTCGATTTTCTTGTCGGCAGCCGCGGCCACGCGGTTCCGCGCGAAAGCCATTAAGGAGGCGACGGTGGACGACTTCCGCATCGAAAACCTTCATGGCATCCACGCCATCCTCTACGCGCTCTTCGACAAGGACGAAAAGCTCGACCGCGCCGCCATGCGACGCCAGACGGAAATTTGTTTGGCAAGCGGCGTGCACGGCATGGCCGGGCTCGGCCTTGCGACCGAGGCTTCAAAGCTCGACGAGGCCGAGCGCATGGCGATCATGGAGTGGCTGATCGAGGACACGGGCGGCCAGGTACCGGTCGCCCTGACGATCTTTGGCGCGTCGGTCGAGGAACAGGTGCGCCAGGCGCGGCATGCGGCACGGGCTGGCGCCGACTGGCTGATCCTCCAGCCTCCGATGGTCGGCCAATTCGCGGCTGCCGAATACATCCGCTTCTTCGGCCGCATCGCCGATCAGACCGATCTGCCGCTTGCCATCCAGAATGCGCCGGCGCTGATGGGGCGCGGGCTGACGGCCGCGGATATTCGCGAGCTCGTGCGCCAACACCCGAACATCCGGCTGGTGAAGGGCGAGGGGCCCGTCGTCGATATCGCCCATCTCATTGAGGTCACCGAGGGCCGGCTGCCGGTGTTCAACGGCCGTGCGGGCCTCGAGCTGCTCGAGAACCTGCGCATCGGTTGCCACGGCCTGATCCTTGCGCCTGACTCGATCGATTACGCCGTGCGCGCCTATGAATTCTTTTCAGACGGTTGGGACGAGCACGCGGAAGAGGCCTATCGGCAGATGCTGCCCGGGGTGGTCTTCACCATGCAGGGCATCGAGACGCTGCTTTGTTACGGCAAGCGCCTCTTCGGCGAGCGGGCGGGCATAACGATCCACGACCGTGCGCCAGCCATGCGACCGACTGCACTTGGCATCGAAATGACCCGCCGCTATGCAGCCGCGATGGGTGGCTTTTCCTGATCGGGGCGACCGGCTATGAACGTGGCTGAGATGCAATGGAGAGTGTGGGCATGAAGGCAATCGCTCGGGAGGATCGCGGCCTGCCGGCTCGTATCGCAGGCGATATCGGCCGCCGCATCACGCTCGGCGAACTGAAGGTCGGCGACACCCTGCCGAAGGAAGCGGACATGCTGGCGACGCTCGGCGTCAGCCGCACGACGCTGCGCGAAGCGCTGAAGATCCTGTCGACCAAGGGCTTCATCGAGGCAAAGCCACGGCTCGGGACGCGGGTGCGGGCAGCCGAACACTGGAACACGCTCGATCCCGTCGTGCTGTCTTGGCAAAGCGATGCGGAGGATCAGGCAACGCTTGCCGAAGAACTGTTCGAACTCCGCCTGTCGATCGAGCCGCTTGCCGCACGCCTTGCCGCCAGACGTGGATCTGCGGCCGAACATGCCGAGATCCGCGCCGCCTTCGAGCGGATGGCAGAGGGTGGCGCCCGCGTCGAAGACGCGATCGAGGCCGATATCGCCTTCCACCTCAACATCTTCCAGGCCGCGCACAACCGTTTCCTCCTGCCGGTTGCGTCCGTCATCCGGGCGGCGCTCTCCATCAGCATCCCGAAGACGATGGCGGCGACAGGCGGTTTTGGACAATCCCTGGCCCAGCACGAGGCGATCCTGATCGCGATCGAAGACCGCGACGAGGACAAGGCATTCGACCGCGCAGCAGCCTTGATCGCTTCGACTTACAAGCGCAATTTCGCCTCGTAGCAAGTTGTTCCGGCGGTCGCGCCCGTACGTTCGAGATCGTCACCGCGCCTCAGGTGGAGACCTGATCCAAGAAAATCAGGCGCAGCGGTTCTTCAAGGAGAGCATCGATTTCGGCGGCGAAGGCTTGAAAATGGGGTGTCGCGAAATGTGCGTCGAGCGCAGCCTGGTCGGCGAAAGCCTCGCGCATGTAAAAGGTTCCTGGCTCATCGCGCAGCTCGAACAAGACATAGTCGAGGTTGCCGGGTTCTGCCCGCGTTGGGGCGATGAGGCCGAGCAGGCCTTGCCGGAGAGCGTCGCGCTGGTGCGGCTTGGCCTTCAAGATCGCGATGGAGATTACCTTTTCTTTGGTCATGACGGCTCCTTTCGTCGGGCGGTTGTCTTGGCGATCATCCAGCCGAAGCCTTCCCACGGGCGCGCGAACGACCTTGTCCGTGGTTCTGCGGATGGTTGGTGCAAACGGGTTGAAATGCTTCGGGCCGATCAGGGCACGTCCTCGTCAAAGAGCCCCGATCGACTACGAGTGACGATAGTACCTTGCGGTCTGTTCCGATAATCCGTGACGAACAGAAATGTTATTTCGGAATTGCCGAATAATCTTGGCTCGGTGTGTTCGTACCAGTTCGGGCCGTCGGCCAGTGCCCAAGCCGACCCTCCAGGCAATCGCCGACGCGACCCGCGCTTTTCTATGATCGAATGGCGTCAAGGACGGTCTGGATCAGTCGGCCGGACGGCACGTTGCGCGGCCGGAGCAAGCCGATCTCACGGTTTGGCGCGTTCGGTAGCGGCAGACGCGCAACGCGCAGGTTGTCGAAGAGCGGCGAGCGCCAGTCGGGCATCAGCGATACCCCGAGCCCAGCTTCAACCATCATCGATATGGCTTCCAGTGAATCGAGCTCCAGCCACTCACGCGGAAGAATATGCTGGGTTTGCAGGTAGGTATCGGCCAGTCGGCCGCCCCAGTTGCTTCTGTCGTAACGAATGAATGGCTGCTCGCGAAGCAGGCGATCGACGGGAATGTCTGCAAGGTCCGGCGGGGCCAGGAGAACGAACTGTTCCGACCGGATGAGGTCCCAACTGAGCGTCTTGGGGATGGGGAAGGGCGGTTTGACAAGGATCGCCGCATCGATCCTCTCCTCTGCGACACTGTTATAGAGTTCGGCTGACGTCCCCGGCAGCAGGAAGATGTCGACGCCCGGCATCCTGTCGAAGACCCGCCGCAAGGCGTTCGGAAGCAGGCCGGTCAGAACCGTCGAGATGGCGCCCAGCCGGAGTTCTCCGAATGCCTGGTCGTCGCGCGCCAGGCCCTTCAGCTGCCTGACTTCGGCCAGAACGCGCCGGCTCTTCTCCAGGATTGCGACGCCCGCTTCGGTTGGCTTCACCCGCCTGCCAGACCGCGCAAGAAGAGGCAGTCCGATCTCGTCTTCCAGCGCCTGGATGCGTTGCGCGACCGCCGCTGGCGTGACGCCCATGCGGCGCGACGCCTCGGCGAGAGAGCCATGCTGGACCACTGCCAGAAAGGTTTCGAGAAAGCGTGTTTCCATCGTTAGTTTTTCTATCGTCTGAAGGAATAAAAAGGAAGGTTTTTCTTCCGTTTCAGCCTTGTCATAGTGCCGTCAAACACAGGAGGAAGAGTTGGATCTTCAGTTGAATGGCAAGACGGCGCTCGTATTCGGCGCCGGTGGTGGACTTGGTGGCGCGATCGCCAGATCGCTTGCGGCCGAAGGCGTTTCCGTCGTCGTGGCCGACATCCACGAGGAAAGCGCCAAGGCGACCGCGCAAGCAATCAAGGAGACTGGCGGCAAGGCGATTCCGCTCGTTTGGGATATCGGCGACCTTTCCCTGATCGGTCAGAAGCTCGATGCCATCAAGGCTGCGTTCGGGCCGGTCGACATCCTTGTCAACAACACCGGCGGGCCGCCACCGACGCCAGCCGCCGGGCAGTCGCCCGACGATTGGTCGAAATATTTCGATCTCATGGTTCGCTCGGTGATTGCGGTCACCGATGCGGTGCTTCCGGGCATGCGCGAGCGCAAATGGGGCCGCATCATTACCTCGACGTCTTCCGGCGTCGTCGCGCCGATTGCAAATCTCGGCATATCGAACAGCCTGCGCCTGGCCTTGGTCGGCTGGTCGAAGACCCTGGCGCGAGAGGTCGGCCGCGACGGCATCACCGCAAACATCGTGCTGCCGGGGCGCATCGCCACCGGCCGGATCGTCTTTCTGGACGAGCAGAAGGCCAAGCGCGAGAACCGCCCTGTTGCCGATGTCACGGCTGAAAGCACCGGGTCGATCCCGGTCGGCCGCTACGGCGATCCGAAGGAATATGGCGACACCGTCACTTTCCTTGCGAGCCCCCGCGCCTCCTACATCACCGGCTCAGTCATCCGTGTCGATGGCGGCCTGATCAACAGCATTTGATTTGGGTGGGTCTCCCATGACACTTGAGCCTCACGTCGTTGAAACCCTGAAGAGCGTCTCCACTGCGACGCTCACGACGGTTCTCCTCAAAAAAGGGCTTCGCAACATCTGGATGCGCGGCACGAAGCCGCTGAAGCCCGGCCAGGGACGGGTTGTCGGCAAGGCATTTACGCTGCGCTTCATTCCTGCCCGAGAGGACCTCGCTACGCCTGCAAGCTGGGCGTCGCCAATCTCCACCCGGGCGGCGATCGAAGCGATGCCGGAGGGCTGCATCGCCGTCGCGGATGCGGTGGGCGTCAGTGACGCCGGCATCTTCGGCGACATCCTGTGCGCTCGGATGGCGAAACGCAAAGTTGCCGGCCTCGTCACCGATGGCGTGATGCGGGACGGCGAGGGGGTGCTGGCGAGCGGCATGAAGGTGTGGTGCAATGGCATCGCAGCACCGCCTTCCGTCGCAGGCCTGACCTTCGTTGGATGGCAGGAGCCGATCAATTGCGGCGGCGTTGCCGTTCTGCCTGATGATGTTGTCGTGGTCGACGACGACGGCGCAGTCCTTATCCCGGCCGCGCTCCTCGAAGAGGTGCTCGCTGAGGCACCCGAACAGGAACGCATAGAAGGCTGGATCATGAGCGAAGTGGATCGGGGCGTACCGCTTCCCGGTCTTTACCCGATGAACGCTGAAACGAAGGCCCGCTACGAGGCCTGGAAGGAAAAGCAGAAATGACGTTCAGCACGCAATCCAAGGGCGTCTACGCCATTGCGACGACACCGTTTTTCGAGGACGGCTCGATCGACTTCAACTCGATCGACAAGTTGACGGACTTTTATGAAGAGAGCGGTTGCACCGGTGTCACGATCCTTGGGATCATGGGGGAGGCCCCGAAGCTCGAGCCGGAGGAAAGCCGAGCCATCGTCAAGCGCGTTGTCTCCCGGTCGAAGATTCCAGTGATCGTCGGGGTCTCCGCTCCAGGCTTTGCCAGTATGCGCTCGCTGGCGCGTGACTCGATGGAGATGGGGGCTGCCGGCGTCATGATCGCTCCGCCACCCGCGCTGCGCACGGATGATCAGATCGTCAACTATTTCGCCGGGGCGGTGGAAGCGGTCGGCGAAGATGTGCCGTGGGTTCTGCAGGATTACCCGCTGACCCTCACGGTTGTCATGACACCAGGCGTCATCGCGAAGATCATCACCAACCACCCGTCCTGCCTCATGCTGAAGCACGAGGACTGGCCCGGTCTTGAGAAAATTTCGAAGTTGCGCGCCATGCAGAAGGCGGGCGACCTTCGCGAGTTTTCCATCCTCTGCGGCAACGGCGGCCTGTTCCTCGACTTCGAGCCGGAGCGCGGTGCCGATGGAGCCATGACCGGCTATGGCTTTCCGGACATGCTTAGCGAACTGATGGAGCTTTCTGCGGCCGGAAAGAGGGATGAAGCACACGATCTCTTCGACGCGCACCTGCCTCTGATCCGTTACGAGCAGCAGCTCGGGATCGGCCTTGCCATTCGCAAGCACGTCTTGAAGCGTCGCGGCGTCATCGCCACCGACGCGCAGCGCAAGCCGGCACAGATGCTCACGTCGGCCGCGCGGGCAGAAGTGGATTACCTGCTTGCCCGCGTCGCGCGACACGACAAGCGCGCTGCCCTTTAATTACTCGCCTGTCCCAAGCCCGTCCACCGCCGATCAAAGGCCGCGGGCGGGCTAGAGGGGCCATCCTCCACCATCCTGAGCCGAGGGCCATGAGGACGGGAATTCGGTCTTGGCGATCGTCGAACATGGCGGTTGAAGAACGAGGATTGACGATGCAGGGCCAGGAAGATTTCCTTGAACGAACGTTGCGGATCAGTGTGATCGTTGCGGTCGCCATCTTGCTTGCGACGATCCAGTACGTGGTCTCCTCGCGATCTCTCTATCCCGCTCTTTGAGAGAAAGCCGCGCTCGCGCGCCTTAAGCTGGCGGCCTTGGCTGCTTTCCTCGCGCATCTCTTTCAACAAGCGAAACAGCCCTGCCACCCAACAAGCCAGTCGCTTGATGGGTGGCAGGGCTTTGCCCGAGACTTACGCCAGCGTGTAGGCGGTCTTGACGGTTGTGTAGAATTCCGCGGCGTAACGCCCCTGCTCGCGCGAGCCGTGTGACGAGCCCTTGCGGCCGCCAAACGGCACGTGAAAGTCGACGCCCGCCGTCGGCAGGTTGACCATCACCATGCCGGCTTCCGCATTGCGCTTGAAATGGGTCGCATGCTTGAGGCTCGTGGTGG
>NZ_JTLA01000002.1:0-128056 GCF_000799055.1 Ensifer sp. ZNC0028 | reverse complement strand
GAGCCATGTCGGTCATGCCGCGCCATCGGCAGCGGCGGGGCAAGAGCCAATGCCCGCCATGGGACATGGCGCAATGATGACGGTCGGCGAGGTCGATAGCGCCGTCAACGGCTTCGATCCGACGGACATGCTGACCGACTGGGATACCGGCACGATTTCGACGCTGCCGGACGGACGGACGCTGCGCACCTTCGAGATGACGGCGGAGGACCGCGAGATCGAGATCGCGCCCGGCATCAAATTTCCCGCCTGGACCTATAACGGCCGAGTTCCCGGCCCGGCGCTGCGGGCCAAGGAAGGCGAGCGGCTCCGGATCGTTTTCCGCAACTACGCGTCACATCCGCACTCGATCCATTTCCACGGTATTCACGCGGCACGTATGGATGGTGTGCCGGGTGCCGGCATGGTCGATCCCGGTGACGAGTTTATCTATGAGTTCGATGCCAAGCCCTTCGGCTGCCATCTCTACCACTGCCATGCGATGCCGTTGCGCCGGCACATCCACAAGGGCATGTACGGCGCCTTCGTCATCGATCCGGACCCGGATCGCCGGCCGGAGCATGTGGAGGTCGCCCGCTCCAGGCTGCTCGGCACACCAGAGAATGCCGGCTGGCAGGAACTGGTGATGGTGATGAACGCCTTCGACACCAATTTCGATGCCGAGAACGAATTCTATGCGGTCAACACCGTCGCGCACGCCTTCATGAAACGGCCGATCCGGATCGTGAAGGGCAAGCCGGTGCGCATCTATCTCGTCAATGTCATCGAGTTCGATCCGATCAACTCCTTCCACCTGCACGCCAATTTCTTCGACTATTACGATCAGGGCACGACGCTGACGCCGACGTTGAGAACCGTCGATCTCATCACCCAGTGCCAGGCGCAGCGCGGCATCCTCGAGTTCACCTTTGCCGAGCACGAACCCGGGCTCTACATGTTTCACCCGCACCAGACCGAGTTCACCGAGCTCGGCTGGGTCGGCATGTTCGATGTGGTGGAGGCGCTCGCATGAACGAGATGCCAAGAGCCGCCATTCGCGCGGCAAAGACCAACCTGGTGTGGCTGGCATTGCCTCTCATCGTCTTTGGCATCGCCGTTGCCTGGCTCGTGTCGACCGATCCGCTGTCGGGCTTCCGCAACGGTGCGCCGCCGGTCGAGAACCTGACTTTCGAAAGGACTGTGCTCGACGACAGCGGTCTCAGTCTGCTTGTTCGCGCCGGCGGATCGGAGCCGATGACGGTGGCGCAGGTCCAGGTGGACGACGCCTATTGGCAATTCACCCAGGATCCGCCGGGGCCGATCGCGCGTGGCGGGGCCGCATGGCTGAAGCTGCCGTTTCCCTGGATGCTGGGCGAGGCGCATGCCGTGAAGGTGGTGACCAACACGGGTGCCACCTTTGCGCATGACATAGCGGTTGCCGTGCCGACGCCCCAGGCGACGACGGGCCAGTTGCGGCTGCAAGCCCTGGTCGGCATCATCGTCGGCATCGTGCCCGTGGCCGTCGGCCTGATGTTCTATCCGGTCCTGCGTGGCGTTGGGCGCGAGGGCATGGCCTTCCTGCTGTCGCTGACGATCGGCCTGCTCGGCTTCCTGCTGGTCGATGCCAGCGGCGAGGCGCTCGAGCTTGCCGGCGAGGCGGCGGCGATCTTCCAGGGGCCCGTCATGGTGGTGCTGGCAGGCCTGGGCAGTTTCCTCCTGCTGATGGCAATCGGCCGACGTAGCGGCGCCCCGACCGGACTGGCGCTCTCCACCTACATCGCGCTCGGCATCGGCCTGCACAATCTTGGCGAGGGGCTGGCGATCGGCGCCGCCTTTGCGGCCGGCTCGGCCGGGCTCGGCACCTTCCTCGTGCTCGGCTTTGCGCTCCACAATGTCACCGAGGGCATCGGCATCGCCGCGCCGATCCTGAAGAAGAGGCCGCCGTTCCCGGTCTTTGCCGGCTTGACGCTGCTTGCTGGCGGTCCAGCCGTCATCGGCATGTGGCTCGGCAGTCTTGCGACGTCGGCGCAGTGGTCGGCGCTGGCGCTGGCGGTCGGGGCAGGTGCGATCCTGCAGGTTATCGTCGAGGTTGGCGCCTATCTGATGCGCCAGAGCGATCGGCGGGGCGATGTCTTCCTGACGCCGCCGGTTCTGGCAGGTCTCGCGGCCGGTGCGGCCTTCATGTATGTCACCGCGGCGCTGGTGAAGATCTGACGGGCAATAGGATGGCTCAGACGATCGTCTGGTCCATCTCCGCCGCCGGAATTTCATCGACGCGATGGATGCGCACGACGGTTGCCGGCACGCCCGCGACGGTGGTGCGCGGCGGAACGGTCTTGAGGACGACGCTGCCGGCGGCGACCTTGCTGTAGGCGCCGACCTCGATATTGCCGAGGATCTTGGCGCCGGCGCCAAGCATAACGCCGCGGCGGATCTTCGGGTGGCGGTCGCCAGTTTCCTTGCCGGTGCCGCCGAGCGTGACGTTCTGCAGGATCGAGACCTGATCTTCGATGACGGAGGTTTCGCCGATGACGATGCCGGAGCCATGGTCGAGCATGACGGCCTTGCCGATGCAGGCGGCTGGATGAATGTCGGGTCCGAAGACGAGCGAGGCGAGGTTCGAAAGCCAGCTCGCGACCTCACGGCGGCCATCGATCCAGAGCTGGTGGGCAGCGCGATAGATCTGCAGCGCCTGAAAGCCCTTCAGGTTCACCAGCACATGCTTAAGGCTCGGGCAGGCCGGGTCACGCTCTTTCACCGCCTGGAGATCGGCTTCGGTCGCCAGCAGGATCTGAGGGTTTGCCTGGAAGATGTCGGTGAGCAGCTGCGCGAGCGAGCGTTCGTCGACGCGCGCGACGGCCAAGCCGGCCGCAAGCACGCCGGCCAGCAACTCGGCATCCGACCCGGCGTCGATGATCGGCATCAGGGAGGGTGCCATGACCGGTTCACGGGCGGCAAGCGCGCGCGCTTCCGCCCGGATCAGGCTCCAGACCGCGCCGTCGGCAAGCGGTGTGGCGAGCGAGCCTTCGTAGCGCTGCGTCTCAATCAATGCGGTCATGCGCCACCCGTCAGCCGGCGATATCGACGACGCCGCAATCACCCTGGGCCGAGCCGAAGGCGAGCTGCCGGCCATCCTTGTTCCAGGCCATGGCGGTGATCGCGCCCTTGCCGGGGCGGCGCAGAAGCACTTCCTTGCTGTCGGCAAAGCGGGCGCCGAGGATCATGCCGTCCTGGTAGCCGATGGCGACGATGTCTTCGGCCGGATGGCAGCAGACGGAGGTCACCATGATGTCGGCGCGGGTGCCGAGTTCGAGCGGCGCCTTGCCCATCGGGCCGTCCTTGCCCTGGAAGGGCCAGACGATCGCGGCCGGCGCGCCCGAGGAGGCGAGCCACTTGCCTTTGGCCGACCAGGAGACCGACTTCACCTTCGCCGGATAGCCGGTCATGCGCATGTGGCGGGCCTCAGTGCCGGGCTTGGCGTCGAGCTTCCAGCCATGCAACGCGTTTTCCTGCATGGTGGTGACGAGAAAGCGGCCATCGGGCGAGAAGGTGACGCCGGTATGGGCGCCTTTCCATTCGAGATCGATCGGCTGGCCGGACATGCCGACCCAGTGTAGCGATACGCCGTTGTAGCGGGCGGCGGCGATGCGCAGACCCTTCGGCGCGAAGGCCAGGCCCTCGACGGTGCGGTCTTCGGCAAATTCCTTCGTCGCGCCGTCTGCAAGCCTCACGTGCGTGGTCTTGCCATAGGCATAGCCAACGGCACCTTGCGGGCCGGCGGCAACCTGGGCGATCCACTTGCGCGGCGCTTCGGCGACGAGCGACGTCGTGCCGTCTGCGGCGGTGCGCATGACCTTGCCGTCTTCACCGCCGGTCAGAAGCGTGTCGTTGGCTTCGTCGACGACGAGCGACAACAGGCCCTCATGGACCTCCGTCGTCTTGTGGCCGAGATCGAGGCGGTGAATGGCGCCGGTTGCTTCGGCGAAGAAGGGGACGCCTTTGAGAAAGGCCACGCCGACGACGTGACCTTCAAGATCGAGGGGAGCGACAGTCGGCATCAGTTCGGCTGCGCCTCGCAGGCCTTGAACGTACGTTCGAGCTTTTCGCGGTCGAGGTCACGGCCGATGAAGACGAGGCGGCTTTCACGCTTCTCGCCTTCTTTCCACGCACGCTGGTGATCGCCCTCGATGATCATGTGCACGCCCTGAACGACGTAACGCTCGGCGTCGCCGGCAAAAGCGATGATGCCCTTGAGACGCAGGATGTTCGGGCCGTCCGTCTGGGTGATCTTCTGGATCCAGGGGAAGAAGCGATCGGGGTTCATCTCGCCGCCGCGCAGCGAGATCGACTGTACCGTCACGTCGTGGATCGGCGACGGGGCATCGTGGTGGTGATGATGGTCGTGATCGTGGTCATGATCATGATGGTGGTGGTCGTGATCATGGTGGTGATGGTGATGATCGTGGCCGCAGTCGGGACCGCAGGTGTGATCGTGTTCGTGATCGTCCTGGTCGAGGAAATGCGGATCGTTTTCGAGCGCCCGTTCGAGGTTGAAGGCGCCCTGGTCGAGAACCTTGGCGAGATCGATGTCGGAGCGCTGGGTGCGGTAAATGCGGGCCGACGGGTTGATGACCCGCACGGTTGCTTCGATGCGCTCCAGCTCCTCGGGGCTGACGAGGTCGGTCTTGTTCAAAAGCACGACGTCGGCAAAGGCGATCTGGTCTTCCGCCTCGCGGCTGTCCTTGAGGCGCAGCGGCAGATGCTTGGCATCGACGAGCGCGACGACGGCGTCGAGCTCGGTCTTGGCGCGCACGTCATCGTCCATGAAGAAGGTCTGGGCAACCGGGACCGGATCGGCAAGGCCTGTCGTCTCGACGATGATCGCGTCGAAGCGGCCGGGGCGGCGCATCAGGCCTTCCACCACGCGGATCAGGTCGCCGCGCACGGTGCAGCAGACGCAGCCGTTGTTCATCTCGTAGATTTCCTCGTCGGATTCCACGATCAGGTCGTTGTCGATGCCGATCTCGCCGAACTCGTTGACGATGACCGCGTATTTGCGGCCATGGTTCTCGCTGAGGATGCGGTTCAAAAGCGTCGTCTTGCCGGCGCCGAGATAGCCGGTGAGCACGGTGACGGGGATCGGCTTCTGCGGGGATGTTTCGGTCATGGGAACCTCTGGGATTTCCGGATGCGGGAGCAGGCATCCTAGTCGCGTCTCATATAGGAGATGCGGCGACGATGCGCAAATGGCGCAGGCGATTTTGCGTGTCGGGCGGCGTTGAACGCTGCGATCCCGATAACCCTCCTTTCATCAAGATCGGCGAGAGTGCGGGGTACATCGAAGGGGTGCGCACGTGAAGACGATTTCCATCAACGGCCGGTTCCTGACCCAGCCGCTTACGGGCGTGCAGCGCTTCGCCCGCGAGATGACCCGGGCGCTCGATCAGCGCATCGCTTCGGGTGCCGTGCCGCATGCGCTGAAGGACGTGCGCTGGCGGCTGCTTGCGCCGGGCAAGGCTGTCGACGATCTCGGCGTCAAGGCGATTTCGGTGGAGCGCTTCGGCTCCGGCCCAGGCCATCTCTGGGAGCAGGGGCCGCTCTTCTGGCGGTCGCGCCGCGACACGCTCATCGGCTTCGGCGGCAGCGGACCGGTGCTGCATGGCGACCAGGTGGTGGTGATCCACGACGTCACGCTCTTTCGCCATCCGGCCTCCTTTGGTCGAGGCTACCGAATGTTCCACGGAGCGCTCGGCTATCTTCTCACGCGACGGGCCAAAATCGGTACGGTCTCGAACTTCTCGCGCAAGGAACTTGCCGAGGTCTTCCGCGTACCCTCGGCCGGTATCGACGTGATCTACAATGCAACCGACCACTTCGCGGGCCTTCAGCCCGACGACGGCGTCATCGCGCGGCTCGGGCTTGCCGACACGCCCTTCTTCCTCCTGGTCGGCACGCTGAAGCCCAACAAGAATGTCGAGTTTGCCGTGCGCGCTTTCGAGGCCCTTGGCGGCGATCACAAGCTGGTCGTGGTGGGTGGCACCGACCCATCGGTGTTTCGCGATATCGCGCCGACGTCGAAGGGCAATCTGATCTTTCCCGGACGTCTGACCGACGAGGAGATCGCGGGGCTGCAACGCCGCGCCGTCGCCTTCGTCTTTCCGAGCCTCTACGAAGGCTTCGGCATCCCGCCGCTCGAGGCGATGACGCAAGGCTGCCCGGTGCTTGCCGCCGACATTCCACCGGTGCGCGAGGCCTGTGGCGATGCGGTGCGCTACTTCGATCCTTTGAAGACCGAAACGCTGGTCGAGGCCATGCGGACGATCTCCACCGACGCGCCTTTGCGTCGCGAGTTGACGCAGGCCGGCCACGACAATGCCAAGCGCTTTTCCTGGGATGGAAGTGCGGTGGTGCTGCTCAACATGCTGGCGGCGCAGCGAGCCTGATCCGCTCGCGCCCAGGCATCAGAGTTCGAGGATCCGCATCGGATCCAATCGCCCCCGGCAAAAATCGGCGAACGCCATGAGGTTACCCTTGAGGCGGCCGCGCCGATCGACAAGGCCTTGCGGCTTGAGACTGCCGGCGAGATTGGCGGCTATGTTGCCGCCCATCAGTCGTAGCGCCCATTTCAGGCCGACGGTGCCCTTGTTGCGGAGGTAAAGCGGGTTCGCAACCTGGGAGTAGCCGAAACGCAGGCCGGACGTGCGGCCGCGCTTGTTGCCAAGATGGACGCCACGAAGCGCAGGCGATTTGATGATCCGGCCATGCTTCGCGAGCCGCCGGCAGAAATCGACATCCTCCTGCCAGCCATAAAGAGGCAGCCTTTCATCGAAACGGGTACTTTCGGCGGCAATCGCTGAAACACGAAAAGCCATGTTACAGCCATAGGCATTGAAGGCCGGCTGCGGGATGTCCTGGGGCTGAGCGCCGACATCGGTATCGAGGATTGTCTGGGCTTCGGCGATCGATATGCCCGGGCCATGAATGCCGTCAGCAAGAACGAGCCCCGTTGCAACGACGATATCGGGCTCCGTTTCGAAGAGCTTCACAGTCTCTGCGAGGAAATCGCTGCGCGGCAGAAAATCGTCATCGAAAAAGACGATCAGATCGGCGGTTGTCGCCTGATCGAGGATGGCGTTGCGTTGAGCGCTGGACCCCTTGTCGCCTGCGACGATACGGACCTCCATGGGAAGCATGCCCAACTTCACTTCGTCGATGTCTTCCGCAGCACTTGGGCAGACGAGAATGAGGTCGGGCAGACGGGTCTGGCGCGTTAGATGCAACAGGGTTTCGGAGAGGACTTCGCGGCGGCCCGCGGTCGCTATGCCGACGACGATGTTCATGGATGCGCTCCCCGCTCGTTTCGGTGGCGATCTAACCGGAAGATCGTGCAGTTTCAGTTAGCGACTAAGCCGATCCAGGTCCCGGCGCCCGCAGCATGAGCCGCAGTTGGTTGAGCGAGAGCAGGCAGAGCAAGCCGCCGCCGATGATGCCGGTGCCGATTGTGGCAAAGCTGGTTTCGCCGGAGAGGGAGAAGGCAAGCACGGCCGCGCCCAGTCCGGCGGCGGCGAAGAGGACCGGCGGCCAGGAAAACTCGAAGGCAAGCGAGGACATCAGCCGCAGTCCGACCAAGGCGGCGAGGATCGCGCCGACGGCGCTGCCCCAGGCGAGAGCCGCGCCATCCGGCCCAGCGGTCAGCATGGCCGTCAGCGCGCCGAGGTTCAGGAACGCACAGTCGCTCACCGCGAGCAGCAGGATCAGCGCCAGGCGCTGCTTCAAGTGCAGCGGCGTCGGCAGCATGATCTGCGTCAGTGTGCGAACAAGCGAGAGCACGATGATGGCCGGTGCGGTGGCGAGGAAACCTTGCTGCAGGTCAGGGCTGATGACGAGCCAGGCGGCGGGCATGAGGACCGAGAAGATGCCGGCTGCCATCATCAGCGCAAAGCTCGTCAGCAGGGCGTAGTAATGCCCGAGCTGGCGGGGGAGGTTGACGCGATCTTCGGCCCGGTCGTGTGCGGCGACGATTTCGGGATACTGGATCGCCTGGAGGGCGGAAACGATCAGCACGAAGGGGCGCTGCAAAAGATCGAGCGCGAGCAGCGCGCCGGCGGCGCCCGTGGTTCCGAGCGCTGCGGTGAAGATCGCCTTCAGCGCCAGCGGCGCGAACATGGCAGCTGTCGCGGCACCTGCCGAAACGCTGCCATAGACTAGGTGCTTGCGGACCCGGGCGCTGTCGAGCGCTGCGACAGGGCGGGTCTTCGCGCGGCGCGACAGAAGAAGCGCGAGCAGGCCATAGGCCACATAGCCGCCGAGGAGCCCGGTGACCGTCGAAAGGAAGCCGGGGGAGGCGAGCGCGCCGAGAAGTGTGCCGGCGGCGAGGATGGTGGCACGGGATCCCTGCAGTACGGAAAAGGCGCGAAAATCCTGGCGGAAGCGCAGCATGGTCAGGTGCAGGTCGCTGCCGCCCTGCGCGATCGAGACGAGGCCGCCGACAAGCGCCACGACAGGTGGCACGCCAAAGAACAGCGACAGGCAAGCCGCGATCAGGCAGAGGGCGGCGCAGGCGAACGCTTCGACGAGGATCGCGCGCCGCTCCGCCGCTTCGCTTGCAGCATCCGGCCCAGGGTAGAAGCGCGTGCAGGCAAACCGCACCCATTCGAATGCGGCGATCGCAGCAAACTGGCAGATGGAGATGAAGAGCGAGTAGCTGGCATAGTCGGCCGGCGCCAGCCAATGGGCGACGACGATCAGCAGGCCGAAGGCGATGACGGCCTGGTAGAAATAGGCGCCGAGCGCAATGATCTTCGCCATGTGGTTCTCTGTCGGACGCTGTCAGCTGCAGTTCTGATAGCGCAAAAGCGCAAACAAAGTGTTTGCCGGCCCTTCAGGCCAGATTGTTCGGATCGAAATCCCTGACGTCTTCGAGAAGTTCGATGAAGCCTTGGACAGCATGGGCGACCAGGATTTCGCCGCGTGCTGCCGTTGCCGCGGCGGCGTTGCCGGCGACGCCTGTGGGGTTGAGATCGCGCATCTTCCAGCCGAAGGCGTGGGGCCCATAGGCGCGCAGATGCTTGAAGCGCTTCGCAAACTGTTCCTGGCGTGAGGAAAAGCGGCCGGCCTTGGACATGTCGACCTTGATGGGGTGGAGCGCCAGCATGACCGAGGTTTCGATGTCGCCGCCGTGGATGTCGAGCGCCTTGTCCGCGGGCGAAATCCAGCCGTCCGGTTGGCCGAAACGGGTCCAGCTCGTCGCGACCGCCAGCATGTTGAAGCGCACCCGCGCTTCGGTGGCGACGATGGTCATCAGGGGCGCGTTGCCGCCATGGGCGTTCAGCATCACGAACTTGCGGATACCCTGCTGCTGAAGTCCGGCGGCGATGCCGAGCCAGCGCTCGACCGCCTCTCCGTAACCAAGCGTGCGGCTGCCGGCGACATCCATGTGTTCGATCGAGTAGCCGACCGGCTCGGCCGGCAGGAAGGTGACGGGCAGATCGGCGGGAAGCGCGGCGATAGTGCGGGAGACTATCCCCTCGGCAATCAGCGTGTCGGTTTCGAAGGGCAGGTGCGGTCCGTGCTGCTCGTGCGCGCCGAGCGGCAGCACCGCGATCCAGTTACGGCGGGCGTCTGGTGGAAGGTCGGCGGAATTGTCCTGCCATCGCGGCTCAGGCATCGACATTTCTCTTCGATCCTCCACGTCAATTGTCGTAAAATTGTTATTTGAGTCATACAGTTCGTAATCGCAAGCTGTATTGTTATAAGAGTTCGAGACGGGATTCGGCAGGAGGTCCAATGGGCAAGAAGAACAAGGCCGAAAAGAAGGGCAAGAACGGCAAGAAGAAGGACGAGCTCCTGATCGAGCCTCACGATCTTGCCGCCGTCCTTGTCCAGGCTGCGCGGTCCATGCGCACCGTGCTCTCCCGCAATTTGCTCGAAAGCGGCCTCTATGCCGGACAGGATGGCGTCATGCTGGCGCTGGCCGAGACCGATGGCCTGACGGCTGGCGGCCTTGCGGTCAAGCTCGGCGTCAAGGCGCCGACCATGACCCGCACGATCGGCCGCATGGAAGCGCAGGGCTTTCTCGAGCGGCGTCCGGACGACGACGATGCCCGGCTCACCAAGGTCTATCTCACTGAGCCCGGCCGCAACCGGCTGCAGACGATCGCCGAGGCCGGACAGCATTCGGAAAAGCTCGCGACCCGCGGCCTGACCGACAAGCAGGTTCGCACGCTGATGAAGCTGCTGCGCGCCGTCGACAGCAATCTCCAGGCTGCGCGCGCGGCCGACTGAACCGGATTTGCCGCATATTGCCGCGGCGATTTAAACAGTTTAAATAGGGATTTAAATTTGTGGCACGCGTGCGTCCGAAAGGCTGCGCGAAGGATGCCGAACGGTTTGTCGCGCTACTCCTGGCTGGGGTGCTGCGGATGGGGCGAAACAGGGCTTATAGGGGGCATCGTGGCGCAAAAGGTCAAGCTTTCGACGATCGCGGAAACACTCGGTCTTTCGACGGCGACGGTATCCCTGGCCCTGCGTGACAGCCCGCTGGTGGCGACCGTCACCCGCGACAAGATCAAGGAACAGGCGCGGGCGCTCGGCTATATCTACAACCGCCGCGCCGCCAGTCTCAGAACATCGCGCTCCGGCATCATCGGCGTCGTCGTGCACGACATCATGAACCCGTTCTACGGGGAAATCCTGAAGGCGATCGAGGCTGAACTCGACCGCGACAAGCAGACCTTCATTCTGTCCAACCACTACGATTCCGTCGAAAAGCAGCGCGATTTCATCGAGACGCTGCTGCAGCTCGGCGGCGACGGCGTGATCATGTCGCCGGCCATCGGCACGCCGCTGGAGGACATCCAGCTTGCCGAGGACAACGGCATGCCGGCGATCCTGATCGCCCGCTCGATCGAGGGCGTGGACGTGCCGATCTTCCGCGGCGACGACGCCTATGGCATCTCGCTTGCCGCCAACCACCTGATCGGCCTTGGCCACCGGTGCATCGCCATGGTCGGCGGCACGGACGAGACCTCCACCGGACGCGACCGTTACCAGGGCTACGTCAATGCGCTGCGCAAGGCCAATATCGAGGTCGATCCGGAGCTGCGTATTCCAGGCCCCCGCACGAAGCAGGGCGGTTTCGAGGCGGCGGTGCATCTGCTTTCGCTGCCGCAGAAGCCGACTGCGGTCGTCTGTTGGAACGACCTGGTGGCGATCGGCATGATGAATGGCATCGCGCGCGCAGGTCTCATTCCCGGCGTTGATATCTCGGTCACCGGATACGACGACCTGGAAGAGGCGTCGATCGCGACGCCGGCGCTGACCACCGTCTGGAACGGCCAGGCCGATGTCGGCAGGAGTGCCGCCCGCGCGCTGCTCGACAAGCTCTCTGGCAGCCATGAGCCGGATGGCATTCACCTGATCAAGCCGGAGATGCGCATCCGGCAGTCGACCGGCCCGTTGCGGGTCATCGCCTGAGGTCCATCACCCACAAGGAAAATTGCCATGTCTGCCCGCATTCGCGTTCTCGTGCCCGGAAAAATCAATCCGCGAGTGATCGATCGTCTGGCGGACCGGTTCGAGGTGGTGCGGATCGAAGGTGCCGATGCGACGCTGGTGACGCCGCAGATGCAGGACGTCAAGGCGATCGCCGTATCCGGGCGCGTGCCGGCTGCGCTGATGGATGCCCTGCCTGAACTTGAGATCATCGCCAATTTCGGCGTCGGTTACGACGGCGTCGAGGTTGGACACGCGGCGGCCAAGGGAATTGCCGTCAGCAATACGCCCGACGTCCTGACGGAAGAGGTGGCCGATACGGCTGTCGGGCTGCTGCTCAACGCGCTCCGTCAATTGCCGCAGGCGGAGCAATGGCTGCGCCAAGGTCGCTGGAGCCGCGAGGGCGCGTTCCCGCTATCGCCACTGTCGCTGCGGGGTCGAAGTGTCGGTCTTTACGGTCTTGGACGCATCGGTCTCGCGATTGCCAAGCGGCTCGAAGCCTTCGGCGTGTCGATCGCCTATCATACGCGCAGCCCGCGCGAGGGCCTTTCCTATGCCTACCATCCGACACTTGTCGGGATGGCCGGTGCGGTCGACACGCTCGTCGTCATCGTGCCGGGCACCGAGGCGACGCGGCGGACGGTCGATGCCGAGGTGCTTGCCGCGCTCGGAAGCAACGGGGTGCTGATCAATGTCGGCCGCGGCTCGACGGTCGACGAACAGGCCTTGATCGCAGCACTTCAGGCGGGCGTGATCGCCGGTGCCGGTCTCGATGTCTTCGAGAACGAGCCGCAGGTGCCCGAGGCGCTGGTGGCGCTGCCGAATGTTTCGCTGCTGCCACATGTGGCCTCGGCCTCGGTGGTGACGCGCAACGCCATGGCCGATCTCGTCGCCGACAACATTCTGGCGTGGTTTTCGACCGGCAAGGCGCTGACACCAGTGCCGGAAACGCCGTTCACGCGTCGCGCGGACTAAAGCCCGAGGACGACGGGCCGAGCTTAAGCTCAAATCGCCAGATCAGGCGGCCAGACGACCGGCCGCGTAGGTCCTGACGGCATCGCCGAAGGCCCTGAACAGGCTCGCGGACGGCGTGTCCGTGCGCACCCAGTATTCCGGATGCCATTGTACGCCGACCGCAAAGGCCTTGGAGCCGATCACCGAAACCGCCTCGATCGTGCCGTCGTCGGCGACCGCTTCGACCGCAAGACGGGGCGCGGCTGCGCCGATCGCCTGGCGATGCAGCGAGTTGACGCGGATGCGGCCGGCGCCGAGCACCGGCGCAAGGCAGCTTCCTTCCTTGACGATCACGTCCTGGCGGATGCCGTAGGCGACGTCGAGTTCCTTCACGTCGGGCTTGCGGTGATCCCAGATACCCGGTTGGTCCTGAATTTCGGAGGCGAGCGTGCCGCCGAGCGCGACGTTCAGTTCCTGGATGCCGCGACAGATGGCGAGAAGAGGCACGCCGCGTTCCAGCGCGCGGGTGATGAGCGGCAGGCTGGTCGCGTCGCGGCCTGGATCGAAGGGGCCGTCGCTCTCCTTGGCCTCGGCTCCATAGAGCGAGGGATGGACGTTCGAGCGGGCGCCGCTTGCGAGCACTCCGTCAACGCGGTCGAGGATCTCGTCGATGTCGTTGCCGGTTTCGAGCGCAGGGATGAGGAAGGGCATGACGCCGGCGCCTTCGACGGCGGCGCGCACATATTGATGGGCAACGACATGCCAGACATTGCCGTCGAATTCGCGGAAATCGCAGGGGATGGCAACGACAGGTTTCGACATCATCAGGCTCCGTTGGATGCTTGAGAAAAGCCTTGCCTTCAGTTGCAGATGAAAGTCAACTGAGAAGGTGGTGAGCGCGATCGTCGCGCCGATCCCGGGCATCGAGACAGGAGGAGCGGTCCGAAACGGCAGGAAATCACAGGTAATTCTTCAAGAACGAGTAACCATCACAGGCGCAAGTTTGGGATCAACTACCGGCGTCGCAGAATTGTCGAAGTTGCGATCAAGCCGTTTTATTGTGCGAATGCCTATGTTTGGTTGTAGAAACCGAGTATTGTCCCGCGCGGTTCGCACTACTGAGTTGAACTCTTGGGCGATGCCGGCGAAGACCCGTGATTTTGCTGGGATTCGGTACATTTTTCGGGGCGTTAGACGAAATCTTTCGTTAAGTCATCACCCCTAACAATCCGGTAAACCGGAGCTTGGTTCATGATGCGACTTGGACAGAGCGCTCTTCCGACTGACGTGTATCTGTCATCCGTAAGCTCGCTCTACGAACATCGCAAAACGTTGCTGATCGGCATGTTGTCGCATGTCGTGACGTTCCTGCTCGTCTATCTGAAGACCAGTGATCCGCTTTACCTCGCCTGCTCCGGCGTGATCTTCGTGCTTTGGGCGCTGCGCAATCTCGACATGGCGCGCTTCGACCGGCAGGACTTCTCCAATGCCGACCGGGCGATGGTGCGAAAATGGGAGAACCGCTACATCGTCGGCGGTGTCAGCGTCACGCTCACCTGCGGCATCGCCTGCGGTTATGCCATTGCCGTCAGCCAGGATTCCTTTTCCGAGCTCGCCACCATATCGGTGACGCTGGCCTCGATGATTTCGCTCGTCGGGCGCAATTACGGCTCCGAGCGGGCCGTGCTTCTGCTCTCCTCGTCGGCCTGCCTGCCGATCGTCATCGGCCTGATCTCGCTGCAGGACGTGTTCATGCTGGCGCTTGCCGTGCTGATCCTGCCCTTCATCCTGTCCACCTGGATGATGGCCAACAACGTGCGCGCCTTTCTCTACGAGAACGTGATGGCAGCGCGCGAGATCGCCACGATCGCCGGCCAGTTCGACACCGCGCTCAACAACATGACGCACGGGCTTTTCATGCTCGATGCCGATGGTCGCGTGGTCGTCGCCAACGAGCGGGCCTGCGAATTGCTGGCGCTCGGCGACCGCACCGAGCTCAAGGGCTGGCTGCTCGACGACGTGATCCGGCGCGGCGCACGGCGCATGCGCCTCGATCCGGACAAGACCAAGGTCATTTCGCGCCAGCTTGACCTTCTGCTCAAGGGCAAGCGGCCGCAGGTGCTGATCCCGGTCAGCGAGGAGCTGCATCTGGAGTTTTCGGCGAGCCGCCGCGACAACGGCGACACGGTGCTGATCTTTGAAGACGTGACCGCGCGCGTCCAGGCGGAAAAGCAGATCCTGCATATGGTGCGGTTCGACAAGCTCACGGAGCTGCCGAGCCGCGACTATTTCGGAGAGCTGGTGCAGGCGACGGTGAGCGCCGACGACACGGCCGAACGGCTGGTCGGGCTCATGGTTCTCGACGTAACCGAATTCAAGCACGTCAACGACATGCGCGGCCATATCGTCGGCGATCGACTGCTTCAGGCGATTGCCGGCCGGCTAAGGGTGCTTGCCGGCGACGATGCGATCGTCGCGCGGCTGATGGGCGACGAGTTCGTCGTGTTCATTCCCGATGGCAGTGACGCGATTGCTCTCGAAGAGCGGATGCGCGGACTGCATGCCGATCTGCGCGACACTTACGAAGCCGGCGGCTTCACCTTCAGCATGACGATGAGTGCCGGCTTCGTCATCGCTTCGAGCGTCGACCTCAAGCTCGAGGACCTGCAGATCAAGGCCGATCTTGCGCTTTCGGAAACGAAGCTGCGCAACCGCGGCGGCTGCACCGCCTTCGAAGCCGAGATGGATGCGCGCTACGTCGACCGCCAGAAGCTGAAGGCCGATTTGCGCGAGGCGATCAACGCCCGCAGCCTGACGCTCTCCTATCAGCCGATGTTCGCGCCGAACGGCGGGCGCGTGGAGTGCTGCGAGGCGCTGGCGCGGTGGACGCATCCCGAACGCGGGCCGGTGCCGCCGAACGTGTTCATCCAGCTCGCCGAAGAGCTCGGGTTGGTCACCGAGATCACCCGCTTTGTGCTCGATCAGGCGTGCCGTGACTGCATGAGCTGGCCGAGCGACGTATCCGTGTCGGTCAACCTGTCGGTGCTCGACCTTCGCAGCAGCGAAGTCGTGGTGATGGTGACGAACGCGCTTCACCTCACCGGTCTCGATGCCGCGCGGCTGCATCTGGAGGTGACGGAAAGCTGCCTGATGGACGAGCCGCTCAAGGTGCAGGCGATCCTGCGCGAACTGCGCGGACTGGGTATCACCATCGCCATCGACGATTTCGGCACCGGCTATTCTAGCCTCAGCTATCTCGATGCCCTGCCGGTCGACATCATCAAGATCGACCGTTCCTTCGTGCGCAACATCCGCGAGGATTCGCGGCGCTTCAAGCTCCTGCGCGGGACCGCCAACCTGGCCCGCGCGCTCGGCCTTCGCATCGTCGTCGAAGGCGTCGAGACGGCGGACCAGCTACAACTTATCAACGAGCACAATTGTGCTGATTTGATACAGGGCTTCGTCTTTGCCGCGCCCATGCCGGCCTCGGCCATTGCAACGCTTTGCAAGAATGGTGTGCCAAAACGAGGCGCAAAGCCCACCAGTAAGCGCATCGCCTGACCCCTGAATCTTCTGGAATCCGTCCTGTTTTGCTACTGGTTTCCCGGTAGCAAACCATTGATTTAGGCGCGCCAAATTCATCCTGATTTGGTGCGCTTGATTTCAAATCGAGCAAATACGTTCACGAATTTTTATGGTTAACGAAAAGTTAACGGTGAACTGTTTCGATTTGCGGTTGCCGCTCCATCGCCCGTCAATAGGTTAACGATTTGTTAACCATGAGGTGTTGAGTATGGGTGAGACGGTTCACCAGGCTGAGCCTGGGCGCTTTTCTGAAAAACTGATGCAATTGCTCGATCGCGTCGAATACCGGCGGGTCGAGACCGGCGAGGACATGGAGGACATCGCGCGGCTGCGCTACAAGTCCTACAAGTCCGTCAATCTGATGGAGTTGACCGGCTCGACGCTGATCGACGATCTCGATTTCGACAGTCACGCCTATGTCTTCGGTCTCTATCTCGACGAAGTGCTGGTCAGCACCGTGCGCGTTCATCACGTGACGCCGGATCATCGCGCCAGCACGTCGGGCGTGATCTTCGCACCCGAGATCGACGCGTTCCTCGATGCCGGCATGGTGCTGGTCGATCCCGGCCGGCTGGCGGTCGATCCGGACGTGATCGGCGACGAGATGCGGGCGCTTCCCTATCTGACGCTGCGACCGGTCGCCATGGCCTGCGAATATTTCGCTGCCGACCGCTGCCTGACGGCGTGCCGTCCGCGCCACGCGGCTTTCTACAAGCGCATCTTTGCGTCGGAGACGGTTGTCGCCAAGCGTGAGAACCTCGGCGTCTACAATGCCGACGGCGCGCTTCTGGTGGCGCAGGTGCGGGGGCAGCGGCCGTCGATCCTCGACCGCTACCCGGTTTTCGATTCCGAGCCGTTCGAACGTCGCATGATGTTTGCCGACCGTAACGAAGTGCCGTTTGCGCCGCTGACGATCCTGCCGACCGCGCGCATGGCGCAGACCGGATACGGCCGCTCCTATTGGACGTCCGTTTTCCGCTAAGCGGCCTTGATTGCGCAGGCGAATTTCGGGCGCACCGAGGCGTGCCACCCCTTGCGGAATGGCGCGACATTTCGCCCATCAGGTGCGGCTAAAGAACGGGTTTTCGTTGCGCCGGCCCTGCGCATTGTGTAAGGGCAGCTATAAGGGTTTCGCGGCTTTTCGCGGGACCATGCTTCGATTAGGGGCGGCGATGACCCCAAGGTGGCGCCGCGGCATTCAGGGAGAATTTTGAACGATGGCTGAGCATCATTCTGGACCGGTCGATGTGGGCGCTCCGATGGACTATCCGGAACACGAGAAGACCTACCTCATGTTCCTGAGCGCCTCGAAGTACGGCACGCTTTTCTGCGTCGCCCTGCTGATCGCGATGGCTGCCGGCTTCTTCACGACGATGGGCCTGATCTCCTCGATCGTGCTTTTCATCCTGATCAACGTCGCCGGTTTCTTCTTCCTTCGCTAACCGGCGCGGCCAAACCGACCGTTGAGGGAGCGCAGATGGTGCTTCCTCGGCGACCGGGCGTTTGCCCGGAAGAAGCTGCGTGTCGTTGGCTGGAGGTGCCGCCGCATGTGGCTTGAGGCCCGGATGCCCGCAAAGGGCAGGGGCGGATAATCCTCACCCGCGTGAGGGAGGAGTGAAGAGCAGGCCCGCAGAGCCCATTTGAGGCTCGATGCCGGTGGACCGCCCAAGGTCCCGCATCCAGGCGACGGCTTGCTCCAGACGATTGCGCCGGGCACAGATGTGTCGCGCGCAGGAGGGCGTGTCGGCCCGATAGGCCCACCCGCTTTGCAGTCGGAGAGAATGCCCGCATTCCGGCCCTGGCTCGATTGCGGCCAGGAGGGGGGACTTGTGAGCGAGATCGTCTTCGTCGCAAAGGAAACGGATCCGAACGAGGGTCGCGTTGCCGCATCACCGGATACCGTGAAGAAACTGAAAGGCCTCGGTTTCGACGTCGTCGTCGAGGCGGGGGCCGGATTGCTGTCGCGCATTCCGGACGCAGAGTTCGAGAAGGCCGGAGCCCGGATCGGCACGACGGCAGACGCCAAGGCGGCGGATGTCGTGCTCAAGGTCCGTCGACCGACGACTGCCGAAATCGGCGGCTACAAGTCGGGCGCCATCGTCATCGCCATCATGGATCCCTACGGCAACGAGGCGGCGATCGCCGAGATGGCGAATGCCGGATTGACCGCTTTTGCGATGGAGCTGATGCCGCGCATCACCCGCGCGCAGTCGATGGACGTGCTGTCGAGCCAGGCGAACCTCGCCGGCTACCAGGCGGTGATCGATGCGGCCTACGAATATGACCGGGCATTGCCGATGATGATGACGGCGGCCGGTACGGTGCCTGCCGCCAAGGTCTTCGTCATGGGCGCCGGCGTTGCCGGTCTGCAGGCGATCGCGACGGCCCGTCGTCTCGGCGCCGTGGTCTCGGCAACGGACGTGCGTCCGGCGGCCAAGGAACAGGTCGCCTCGCTCGGGGCCAAGTTCATCGCCATCGAGGACGACGAGTTCAAGGCGGCCGAAACCGCCGGCGGCTACGCCAAGGAAATGTCCAAGGACTACCAGGCCAAGCAGGCGGCACTCGTCGCCGAGCATATCGCCAAGCAGGACATCGTCATCGCCACCGCGCTCATTCCCGGCCGCCCGGCGCCGCGGCTCGTTACCCGCGAGATGCTGAAGAGCATGAAGCCAGGCTCGATCGCGGTCGATCTTGCGGTCGAGCGCGGCGGCAACGTCGAGGGCGCCGAGGCCGGCAAGGTTGCCGAGGTCGAGGGCGTCAGGGTCATCGGCCATCTGAATGTGCCGGGCCGCATCGCCGCTTCCGCCTCCGGGCTTTATGCCAAGAACCTCGTCACCTTCCTGGAGACGATGGTCTCCAAGGAGACCAAGGCGCTGGCTCTCAACATGGAGGACGAGCTCGTCAAGGCGACGGCGCTCACCCATGGCGGTCAGGTCGTGCATCCGAACTTCGGTGCCAGCAAGGGGGACAAGTGATGGCGAATGAACTTCTCGACAAGGCGCTCGCCGATCTCGACCGGGCCGTGGAAGCGGTCCGCACCGCCGCCGAATACGTGCCGGACGCCGCCGGCGTCGTCGCCCATGGCGCCACCGGCGGGGCGATCGATCCCTTCGTCTTTCGCCTGGCGATCTTCGTGCTGGCGATCTTCGTCGGCTACTACGTCGTCTGGTCGGTGACGCCGGCGCTGCATACGCCGCTGATGGCGGTCACCAACGCGATCTCCTCGGTTATCGTCGTCGGTGCGCTGCTCGCCGTCGGCATTTCGGCCTCGGGCCTTGCGACCGGCTTCGGCTTCGTGGCGCTGGTGCTTGCCTCCGTCAACATCTTCGGCGGCTTCCTCGTCACCCAGCGCATGCTCGCCATGTACAAGAAAAAAGACAAGTGAGGCCGGCCCGATGAACGCCAACTTCGCAGCCTTCCTCTATCTCGTCTCCGGCGTCCTCTTCATCATGGCGCTGCGCGGCCTCTCGCATCCGACCACCAGCCGCAAGGGCAATACCTATGGCATGGTCGGCATGGGCATCGCCATCGTCACGACGCTGCTGCTCGCCAAGCCGAGCTTCGGCGGCTTGATGCTGATCGTGCTCGGCCTTGCCATCGGCGGCGGTATCGGTGCGGTCATTGCCCGCCGTATCGCCATGACGTCGATGCCGCAGCTGGTCGCGGCCTTCCACTCGCTGGTCGGTCTTGCCGCCGTCATGGTGGCGGCTGCCGCCATGTATGCACCGGAAAGCTTCGGCATCGGCACGATCGGTGACATCCACGCGCAGGCGCTGGTCGAAATGTCGCTCGGCGTCGCCATCGGCGCCATCACCTTTACCGGCTCCATCATCGCCTTCCTGAAGCTCGACGGTCGCATGTCCGGCAAGCCGATCATGCTTTCGGGCCGCCATGCCATCAATGCCGGTCTTGCGGCCGCGCTCGTCGCGCTGGTGATCATGCTGGTGCTGACGCAGAGCACGACGGTGTTCTGGCTGATCGTCCTGCTGTCGCTGGCGCTCGGCGTGCTGATCATCATCCCGATCGGCGGCGCGGACATGCCGGTGGTGGTCTCGATGCTCAACTCCTATTCAGGCTGGGCGGCGGCCGGCATCGGCTTCACGCTCGGCAACCTGGCGCTGATCATCACCGGGGCGCTCGTCGGTTCCTCCGGTGCGATCCTCTCCTACATCATGTGCAAGGGCATGAACCGCTCGTTCATTTCGGTCATCCTCGGCGGCTTCGGCGGCGAGACGGCGGCGGCCGGCAGCGACGACGGCGTGCAGCGCACGGTCAAGCAGGGCTCGGCGGATGACGCGGCCTTCCTGATGGCGAATGCCTCCAAGGTGATCATCGTGCCCGGCTACGGCATGGCGGTCGCCCAGGCCCAGCATGCGCTGCGCGAAATGGCCGACCAGCTGAAGGCGGCCGGCGTCGAGGTCAAGTATGCGATCCACCCGGTCGCGGGCCGCATGCCCGGCCATATGAACGTGTTGCTCGCCGAAGCAAACGTTCCCTATGACGAGGTGTTCGAGCTCGAGGACATCAACTCCGAATTTGCGCAGGCCGATGTTGCCTATGTCATCGGCGCCAACGACGTCACCAACCCGGCGGCGCGCGACGACAAGTCCTCGCCGATCTACGGCATGCCAATCCTTGATGTCGACAAGGCCAAAACCTGCCTGTTCGTCAAGCGATCGCTCGGCTCTGGCTATGCCGGGATCGATAACACGCTGTTCTACAAGGACGGCACGATGATGCTGCTCGGCGACGCCAAGAAGGTGACGGAAGATATCGTCAAGGCGCTGCACGCCTGAGGCCGTTCGCATCGACCGATAACGAGACGCCCGCCTTTCGGCGGGCGTTTTGCGTTGAAGGATGTGGCGCGCTGCGTGCGGCGATGTGTCGGGCTTTTGTCGAGGCTGACCTAGCCAGCCGGCGCCAGTGTCAGTTCGTCGATGCCGACGGCGACATTCAGGCCTTCCTGTACCTGGACGTTGACGGGCTGCAGCATGAAGGCCTTGTTGGTGCCGCCGCCGATCACCTTGGCACCCGCGCCAACGGCCATGCTCGCATCGGCGCCGACGCCGTAATATTCACCGGCGAGCGCGAATTCGCTGACCGGGGTGCCGGTCTTGGCAAAGACATCCCAGATCATCGTGCTCTTGCCCGTCTTGCCGATGTCGATGCCGATCTTGCGGATCGTGCCGGCATAGACGGCCTTCGGCGCGCCATTGGCGGGCGTGAAGGTGCACATCAGGTTCTTGGTCGAGGTCAGGATCATGCCGGTGCCGCCTTCCGAACCGCAGACGAGGCGGCCAAGGGCGACATAGTTCTGTGCGGCGGCCGGGCCCGTGGCAAGCGCGGCGAGCGCCAGCGCAGTAACGAGGGTTCGTTTGATCATGGCTTGGTCTCCGTTTTTGATGCTTCAAGCAAACGGATGGCCGGCAGGAAGGTTCCGCCGTGCAGCGCTCAGGGCCTGCAAACCAAAACGCCCGCGATGTGGTCGCGGGCGTTTCGAAATGTGTGATCGGCTCGGCTCAGGATGCCTTGACGCGGGCGAGGCCGGCGCGGGCCGGCTCGTATTTCGGGTCGAGCTGCAGCGCGTGCGAGTAGGACTTCGACGCCTTGGCCTTGTCGCCCTTGCGCTCGTAGATCAGCGCCTGGTTGGCCCAGGATTCAGCGACCTTGCCGTTGAGGTTGATCGCGGTGTTGAAGTCGGAGAACGCGTTGTCGTCGTCGCCCTGGGCGACATAGGAAATGCCACGGCCGTTATAGGGCTCCGGCGAGCTCGGCGAAAGCGAGATCGCGGTCGAGAAGTCTTCGATCGCCTGGCCGTGCTGGTTGCGTGCCTGGTAGATCAGGCCGCGATTGTGGTAGGCGCGCGGGTCGGTCGTATCGAGCTGGATCGCCTTGTTGAAGTCGTTGAAGGCGGAATCGAGCTGGCCGGCCTGGCGATAAAGATTGCCGCGGCCGATATAGGCGACGTCGTAGTTGGCGTTGAGCTGCAGCGCCGTGTTGTAGTCGGCAAGCGCTGCCTGGGTGTTGCCCATGTTGCGGTGAACCAGCGCCCGGTTGGCATAGGCCTGGTAGAAGCGCGGGTTGAGCTTGATCGCCTGGTCGAAATCGGCAATGGCGCGGCGGTATTCGCCGGCGCGGCCGTAAGCCGAACCGCGAACATTGTAACCTTCCGGATCGCTCGGGTTGGAGGCGATGACGCTCGAGAGCGAGGCGATGTTTTCCTGCGAGCCCTGCTCGCGCTCGACCTTGTTGGTGACGGAGTCCGGACCGTCGGTCGTGCAGCCGGCAATGAGAAGGGCCGAACCGAGAAGCAGCAGGGCGGCAAGCCTTGGCTTGCGCTGGTGGCGGCGAGACGCCTCGTGGGCAGTGAAACCGGAGACGTCCGCAGTCATGGCAGCAAGTGTCAAAGGTTGATCCCTCAAATCGACAAGGTCTCGAAAGCCATCGGCTTTCTGTTCCTGAAGCCGCCGATACTCCCCGGGGCTCCGCAGCCGGGCCCTGTTCAGGCCACTGGCGTCCGCCCGGCCAAAACGCTCCGGTCGGCTATCCGTCTCCGGCAGCGTTTCTCACGCTAGCCTGTTGGCGGAAAAGATGTCCATACCAAAAAAAGGCGGTGGCGATATATCGCCCCCGCCACGACTTACATCGGAAAGCGTCGAAAAATCGACAAATCAGCGGGCCAGGAGGCCTTCGCGCTGTGCACGCTTGCGTGCCAGCTTGCGGACGCGGCGTACGGCTTCAGCCTTTTCGCGGGCGCGCTTCTGGGACGGCTTCTCGTAGTAGTCACGCATCTTCATTTCGCGGAAAATGCCTTCGCGCTGCATCTTCTTCTTAAGAGCGCGGAGCGCCTGATCGACATTGTTATCGCGGACAAGTACCTGCACGTGAATCCCGTTCCTTGGTTCGAGTTATTTTGCAGCTCCGTCAGGTACGGAGGCAAAAGAATGACATTCGCTAAGCTGGAAGCTTTACGATTAGATGAGCGGATACCAGATCGTCAGGCGAAAGTCCAGCGACGACATGAGGAGACGCTGAAAAATCCTGAGATGCAGGGCCGGCGCTGCTTCCCGTCTGCCGCTTAACCGATCCATAGTCATGTCGCAACTGCGCGCAAGTCCACGCAAATGCGTCGCAAAAGAAACGTTGCGCGGGCCCCGGATTTGCGATTTCTAACGCCAACGAGAATGAACACCGGGAGTAACGGGCCGATGCGTAAATATTCAGTTTTCGCCGTGGCGCGCGAGGCGCTGCGCGGCCACAAGGGATGGGGCCCGCACTGGGCGTCGCCGGAGCCGCGCAAGGAGTATGACGCCATCATCATCGGCGGCGGCGGCCATGGTCTCGGTGCTGCCTACTATCTTGCCAAGGAGCACGGCATCACCAATGTCGCGGTGCTCGAAAAGGGATGGATCGGCGGCGGCAATACCGGCCGCAACACGACGATCATCCGGTCCAACTATCTCTATGAAGAGAGCATGGACATCTACGAGCATTCGCTGAAGCTCTGGGAAAACCTGTCGCAGGACCTGAACTACAACGTCATGTATTCGCCGCGCGGCGTGATGATGCTGTCGCACAACATCCATGACCAGCAGTCGTTCAAGCGCCATATCCATGCCAACCGCCTCTATGGCATCGACAATGAATGGCTGACGCCGGAACAGGCCAAGGCCTATTGCCCGCCGCTCGACATCGCCAAGACGGCCCGCTACCCGATCAACGGCGCTGCCCTTCAGCGCCGCGGCGGCACGGCCCGCCATGACGCGGTTGCCTGGGGCTATGCCCGCGCGGCCTCCGACCGCGGCGTGCACATCATCCAGAACTGCGAAGTGACCGGCATCCGTCGCGACGAGACCGGCCGGGTCGTCGGCGTCGACACCAGCCGCGGCTACATCGGCGCCAAGAAGGTCGGCATCTCCGCCGCCGGCCATACCTCGGTGCTGATGCAGATGGCGGACGTGCGTGTGCCGCTGCAGAGCCAGCCGCTGCAGGCGCTGGTCTCCGAGCCGCTGAAGCCAATCTTCCCCTGCGTCGTCATGTCGAACTCGGTGCATGCCTATATCTCGCAGTCCGACAAGGGCGAGTTCGTCATCGGCGCCGGCACAGACCAGTACAATTCCTATTCGCAGACCGGCGGCCTGCAGATCATCACCCATACGCTCGATGCGATCTGCGAGCTCTTCCCGATGTTCCGCCGCGTGAAGATGATGCGGCAGTGGGGTGGCATCGTCGACGTCACCCAGGACCGCTCGCCGATCCAGGGTGTGACGCCGGTTCCGGGCCTTTATCTCAACGCCGGCTGGGGTACGGGCGGTTTCAAGGCGACGCCCGGCTCGGCCCATCTCTTCGCCCATCTGATCGCCAAGGGCGAGCCGCATCGTCTGGCCGCAGGGTTGACGCTGGAGCGTTTCCGCACCGGCCGGCTGATCGACGAGGCGGCTGCCGCCGCCGTTGCGCACTGAGGATTTCGAGATGCTTCTGATCTACTGCCCCTATTGCGAAGAAGAGCGTTCCGAGCTCGAATTCCGCGGTGCCGGCGACGCCCATATCGCCCGTCCGGAAAACATCGCCGACATCACCGACGAACAGTTCGAGGAATATTTCTTCCTGCGTCAGAACCCCAAGGGTCTGATCTTCGAACGCTGGCGCCATATCCATGGCTGCGGCCGCTTCTTCAACGCCGCCCGCGACACGGTCAGCGACCGTTTCTACACCACCTACAAGGCGGGCGAGCCAAAGCCTGACATCGCCACCATTCTCCAGAGCGAGCAGGACAAGAACGGCCAGGACAAGGGAGCCGCGAAATGATGGGCGCCAACCGCATTCCAGGCGTCGGCCGCCTGACACCCGCCCGCACCGCGCGCTTCACCTTCGACGGCCGCACGCTGACGGCGCTCGAAGGCGACACGGTTGCCTCGGCGCTGCTTGCCAACGGCATTCATCTCGTCGGGCGTTCGTTCAAGTATCACCGCCCGCGCGGCATTCTTTCGGCCGGTGCCGAGGAGCCGAACGCGTTGATGGACGTCTCGCGGGACGCCGCCCGGCGTCAGCCGAACGTGCGCGCCACGGTGCAGGAAGTCTTCGACGGCATGAAGGTGAGTTCGCAGAACCGCTGGCCGTCGCTCGCCTTCGACATCGGCGGCCTCAACGACCTGATGTCGCCGTTCTTCGCCGCCGGTTTCTACTACAAGACCTTCATGTGGCCGAAGGCTGCCTGGCACGCGATCTACGAACCCTTCATCCGCCGCGCTGCCGGGCTCGGCGTCGCGCCGACGGAAGCCGATCCGGACCACTATGCCAGCCGCTACGCCCATTGCGACGTGCTCGTAATCGGGGGTGGCGTTGCCGGCCTCTCGGCGGCGCTTGCCGCAGCCAAAGCCGGCGCCAAGGTGGTCATCTGCGACGAGCAGCCGGAAATGGGCGGCGCGCTTCGATATGAAAGCGGCACGACGATCGACGGCAAGGACGGCTGGGACTGGGCGCAGGAGACCGCAAAGACGCTGGCCTCGATGGACAACGTCACGGTGCTCACCCGCACCACCGGCTTCGGCTACTACAACCACAATTTCGTCGGCCTCGTCGAGCGCGTGACCGATCATCTGGCGGCGCTCGACAAGTCGCTGCCGCGCGAGCGGCTGTGGCAGGTGCGCGCCAAGAAGGTGATCCTCGCCAACGGCCAGATCGAACGGCACATGGTGTTCGCCAACAACGACCGTCCGGGCATCATGCTCGCTTCGGCCGGGCGCACCTATCTCAACCACTTCGGCGTCGCCGTCGGCTCCAAGGTCGGCGTCTACACCGCCCATGACTCGGCCTATGAGGCGGCTTTCGAGCTCAAGCGGGCCGGTGTCTCGGTTCCCGTCATCGTCGATTGCCGCGAAAATCCGGGCGAGGCGGTGCTGGCCGAAGCGCGCAAGCTCGGCATCGAAGTGCTGACCAGCCATTCGGTGATCAAGGCCGGCGGCAAGCTTAGGGTCAATTCGATCAGCGTCGCCCGCAACGGCGGCGGCTCGGCCCGCAAGTTCGCCGTCGACGCACTGCTGGTTTCGGCCGGCTGGACGCCGTCGGTGCACCTGTTCTCGCAGTCGCGCGGCAAGGTGAAGTTCGATGCGGCAACCCAGCGCTTCCTGCCGGGCACGTACCTGCAGGATTGCCTTTCGATCGGCGCCTGCAACGGCACCGACGATCTGCAGGCCACGATCGACGAGGCGCTGGCCGCCGGCGAACTGACTGCGCGTGCGGCTGGTGCCGAAGGCGGAGCGCAGGTGACGCTCTCGGGCGAAAACCGCTACGGCTGGACCGGCGGCATGATCGGTGCCGCTGAAGGGGCAGGGCCGGACACGACCGTCAAGGCGTTCATCGACTTCCAGCACGACGTCTGCGCCAAGGACATCCGTCTGGCGGTGCGCGAAGGCATGCACTCGATCGAGCACATCAAGCGCTTCACCACCAACGGCATGGCGTCCGACCAGGGCAAGCTTTCCAACATGCATGGCCTGGCGATTGCTGCGGAAGCGCTCGGCAAGGACATTCCGCAGGTAGGTCTCACCACCTTCCGCCAGCCCTATACGCCGGTGACCTTCGGTGCGATCGTCAACCATTCGCGTGGATCCCTGTTCGACCCGGCGCGCAAGACGCCAATGCATGCTTGGGAGGAAGCGCATGGCGCCGAGTTCGAGGATGTCGGCAACTGGAAGCGCGCCTGGTTTTACCCGCGCTCCGGCGAAGACATGCATGAGGCGGTGGCGCGCGAGTGCAAGACGGTGCGTGATGTCGCCGGCGTCTTCGATGCCTCGACCCTCGGCAAGATCGAGGTCGTCGGCCCGGACGCGGCCCAGTTCCTGAACCTCATGTACACCAACGCCTGGGACAACCTGAAGCCCGGCCGCTGCCGCTACGGCATCATGCTGCGCGACGACGGCTTCGTCTATGACGACGGCGTGGTCGGCCGCCTGGCAGAGGACCGCTTCCACGTGACGACGACAACCGGCGGTGCGCCGCGCGTCATGAACCACATGGAAGACTATCTGCAGACCGAGTTCCCGCATCTGAAGGTCTGGCTGACGTCGACGACGGAACAATGGGCGGTCATCGCCGTGCAGGGTCCGAAGGCGCGCGAGATCATCGCGCCGCTGGTCGAAGGCATCGACCTCTCCAACGAGGCCTTCCCGCACATGAGCGTCGCCGAGGGCAAGATCTGCGGCGTGCCGACACGGCTGTTCCGCATGTCGTTCACCGGCGAGCTCGGTTTCGAAGTCAACGTCCCTGCCGACTACGGCCAGGCGGTCTGGGAAGCGATCTGGGCGCGGGCCGAGCCGATGGGCGCCTGCGCCTACGGCACGGAAACCATGCATGTGCTGCGCGCCGAGAAGGGCTACATTATCGTCGGCCAGGATACCGACGGCACGCTGACGCCCGACGATGCCGGCCTCTCCTGGGCTGTCTCGAAGAAGAAGCCCGACTTCGTCGGTATCCGCGGGCTCAAGCGCCCGGATCTCGTCAAGGACGGCCGCAAGCAGCTCGTGGGTCTTCTCACCAAGGATCCGAAGGTGGTGCTGGAGGAAGGCGCGCAGATCGTCGCCGACCCGAACCAGCCGAAGCCGATGACCATGCTCGGTCACGTGACGTCGTCCTACTGGTCGGAAAACTGCGGCCGCTCGATTGCACTCGCCATGGTGGCCGGTGGCCGCGCGCGGCTCGGGCAGACGCTCTATGTGCCGATGACCGATCGCACCATCGCCGTCGAAGTGAGCGACATGGTGTTCTTTGACAAGGAAGGGGGCCGCCTCCATGGCTGACCAGGTTACTGCAAGCCGCAAGGCGGCACTCACCGCGCGCGGCGGTTCGGCCGAGGCGATCCTGACGCCGGCACCGGCGGCAACCCGCATCTCGCTGCGCGCCGGCGCCGACGCACTGCCGGCCCTTTCGGCGGCCCTTGGCGTGACGCTGCCGACCCGTCCGAAGACCTCGGCCTCGTCCGGCCAGCGTCATGCGCTGTGGATCGGCCCCGACGAGTGGCTGGTGTTCGACGAGAGCGAAGCCGACCTGATGGCGGCGGCCGCCTCGAGCGGCACGCTGCATTCGGCGGTCGACATTTCGCATCGCAACGTCGCCGTCATCGTCAGCGGTCCGGGCGCGGATGTGGCGATCAACAGCGGCTGCCCGCAAGATCTGTCCCTGGCGATCTTCCCGGTCGGTGGCTGCTCGCGCACGATCCTCGGCAAGGCCGAGATCATCCTCTTCCGCACGGCCGAGGATCAGTTCCGGGTCGAGTGCTGGCGGTCGTTCTCGCCCTTCGTCTTCGGGCTGCTGTCCGAGGGGGCGGCGGACGCCGGGCATTGAGATAAAAAGGCCGGGAAGCGCTCAAGCGTTTCCCGGCCTTCAAGTCTGTCGGCAACGTTGGCGCTTACCGCGTAGCCGGCAGGATGCCTTTTTCCTGGAATGTGCGCTTCGTCGCTTCGTTGAGGTCGTAATCCTGGAGCTGCTCCGGCGCGACCCAGGCATGTTCGACGAATTCGTCGTTGAGGCTGACCTCGCGATTTTTGGCCTCGCAGTCAAAGATCAGATAGATCATATGCAGCTCTTCGGTTGAGCCGTCGGCGTAGGACTTCGTCCGGATGTCGTCCCGGAAGGTCCAGGGCTTGATGGTCCCGATCTCCAGGCGGTCTCCAAGCTCTTCCCGGATTTCACGGCGCAGGCCCTCGTCGAGACGTTCGCCCGGCTCCAGGCCGCCACCGGAAAGGGCCCACTGCCCGGGAAACACGCCGCGATCGGTCGGCATCTTGCAGAGCAAGTAGGCGCCCCTGTTCTGAATGAGCGGGCAGACGATGATACGCTGGCGCAATGACTTCTCCATTCCCTGTTTTTGCGACCGCGACAGCCGCCTTGATTTCACGCGAAGCGCAAATACCAGTAGAGCGCGATCTCGCCGGTTCCCGGCGTCAATGCCGAATAGAGATGGCGGTCGTAGCCGGCAAGTTCGAAGCCGTAGCGCTCGTAGAAGCGGCAGGCGGCGACATTGTTCGACTGGGTCTCGAGACGGATCCCCGGCAGGCCCCGTTCCCGCGCCCATGGCACCGCCCGGTCCATGAGGGCCCGCGCGACGCCGGCTCGGCGCGCGTTGCTGTCGACGGCGATATCGTCGACTTCGGCAAAGCCGTTCCAGGCCTTCGAGAGCGCGATGTAACCGGCGAGCCGGCCGTCGAGACGTGCTGCGAAGAGGGCGGCATCCGGCTCGGCCGCCGCCTCCACAAGCTCGTCCGGGTCGGATCCATAGGCCTTGATGTAGCGCTCGACCGGGGCGATGTCGCCAACACCGGGGCCGGTGAAGGGTGGCAGCGCCTCGGACGTGATCTCGAAGGAGAAGTCGCAGCCGGCAAAGTCGCCGACGAAACGTCCGTCGGCCGGCGCGACGATGACTGCTGCTGTCATGGGATCTGCCTGCTCAAACCGCCTCAGGCATCGGCGGGTCGATCCTTGGGATCGAACTGGATGATGGTCTGCCAGGTCGCCGTCAGCGCCGGCTTGCGCTCGCCTTCGATCTCGACGCTGACGTCATAGGTGATCATCAGCATGCTGGCGCCGCGAAAGCGGGCATCGGCCATGGTGAAGTGGCCACGCACTTTGGCGCCGCTCTTCACCGGCGCGACGAAGCGCACCTTCTCGAAGCCGTAGTTGATGCCCATCGTCTGTTCGCGGATCTTCGGCAGGCAATTGTAGTTCATCGCCGAAAGCAGCGAGAGCGACAGGAAGCCATGCGCGATCGTGCCGCCGAAGGGCGTTTCGGCAGCGGCCCGCACCGGGTCGACGTGAATATACTGATAGTCGCTGGTTGCTTCGGCGAATTTGTCGATCGTTTCCTGGGTGACCGTGATCCAGTCGGAAACGCCGACTTCCTTGCCGACCAGTACCTTGATCTCAGAAAGTGATATGTCCTGCAGCATGTGAACGCCTCGAAACAAGCCCCCCAAGCGATCTATAGGCTCGCCTGTTGCAACCTGCAAGTGGTGGAAAAGCTTAGAAAACTTCGACGAGGAAGGTGACGGAGCGCGGCGCTACGTGATCGGCGGGGGCTGACGCTGCGAGCGCGTCCTGCCATTTCCCATTGACGCTGTCGGGCAGGCGGAGGGGATGCGGCGCATGGCTGCGATTGATGACGACGGCCAGCCGCGTTGCCCGCTTCTGGGTTCGGTCGCGGGTGGCCAGCACCATCATCAGATTGTCCGTTGCCGGATGCTCCCAGTCGCCAACCGTCATCGGGCGACCGTCGAGACGGCACCACTCGACGTCGCCGCTTCCGGTCAGGAACGTGGTCTCGTCGAAAACGCCGAAGCGAGAGCGCATGGCTGAGAGGGCTGCGGTGCGGGCAACGATCTCGTCGTCCAGCGCCGTCCAGTCGAGCCAGGTGATGGCGTTGTCCTGGCAATAGGCGTTGTTGTTGCCGTGCTGGCTGCGCCCGGATTCGTCGCCGGCGGTCAGCATGATCGTGCCGCGGGTGGCAAAGAGTGTGCCGACGAGCGCCATCACGTCATGGCGGCGAGCCGCCTTGATTTCCGGATCCGCGGTCGGCCCTTCGGCGCCGTTGTTCCAGGAGTGGTTCTCGTTGTGGCCGTCGCGGTTTTCCTCACCGTTCGCCTCGTTGTGCTTGCCGGCATAGGAGACGAGATCGGCCAGCGTGAAGCCGTCATGGGCGGCGATGAAGTTGACCGTACGGGTTCCTGCCTCGCCCCAACGGGAAAAACTGTTCGACGAGCCGGCAAGCGCTGTCGCCAGCGCGCCGATCGAATGTCGATCGCCGCGCCAGTAGATGCGGATATCGTCGCGGGCGCGGTCGTTCCACTCAAGGAATGGGGCGGGGAAGTTGCCGAGCTGGTAGCCGCCCGGGCCGATATCCCAGGGCTCGGCGATCAGCACCCGGTCGGCAAGCAGCGGATCGTCAGCGATCGCCTGGAAGAGCGGGGCATCGCGGTGGAAGCCGCCCATGTCGCGGCCGAGGATCGAGGCGAGGTCGAAACGGAAGCCGTCGATGCCGGCGACGCGGACGAAATGGCGCAGACTGTCGAGGATCAGCGCCTCGACCACAGGGTTGTCGCAGGCGATCGTGTTACCGCAGCCGGTATCGTTGATCAGTTCGCCCGGCCGGTCGATGACATGGCGGTAATAGGTGAGGTTGTCGAGGCCACGCATCGACAAGGTCGTGCCGAAGCGGTCGCTCTCGCCGGAGTGGTTGAAGACGAGATCGAGGATGACGCCGATGCCCTCCTTGCGCAGCGCTTCGACGGTCTTGCGCAATTCCTTGAGGCCGCCCGGCACCAGGCGCGGATCGAGCGCCATCGGGGCGATCGGATTGTAGCCCCAGCCGTTCTTCAGCCCGAGCGGTGGCAAATGACGCTCGTCGATCCAGGCAACGATCGGCATCAGTTCGACCGCCGAAACGCCGAGGCGCTTCAAGTGCGCGATGATGGCAGGCTCGGCAAGCGCCGCCACCGTGCCACGCTTGGCTTCGGGCACGTCGGGATGGAGGATGGTGAAAGGCTTGACGGCGATTTCGTAGACGAGGCCGCCGGCGCGAAAGAGCGGCGCCTTCACCTTGGCCGGTTTTGCCTCGGTGACGATCGCTTTCGGTACGAGGTCGGCGGTGTCTTCGCCAAAGATCGTCAGGCGTGGATCGTGGCGGAACGGGCGGTCGAGCTCCAGGGCGTAGGGATCGACGAGAAGCTTGGACGGATCGAACCAGAGACCGTGATCGGGCGAATAGACGCCATCGGCCCGGAAGCCGTAGCGCGTTCCCTTCGGCGCGTCGGCAACCGTCAGGCTGTGAATGTCGCCGTTCCGCGTCATCGGCAGCTGGCGCAGCTCGTTGGCGCCCGATTTGTCGAAGAGGCAGAGATCGATACGGGCGGCGTTGCGCGACCAGACCGAAAACACCGTGCCGTCGGAGGTGACGGTGGCACCGAGGGGTGGGTTTCCGATCGTCGGCATGAAAGCGGCCCTCTTCCTGGTATCGAACTCATATCCCGTCAGCCCCCTCCGCCAGGTTAGGCAGTGAGGGTAGGCGGCAACAGAAAAGGGCCGCCCGAAGGCGGCCCCGATCGTCTGGTTTCTCAGGTAATGACGCTCGGCTCGGTGCGGCCGGTGCGGGTCTTGATGCTGGCGATCTCTTCCGCAACGGCGATGAGATCGGCAAGCGCCGTCTGTGTCTCGATATCGTGACGCGAAGCGTCCGGCTCGAAGCGCTCGATATAGACGCGCAGCGTTGCGCCCGATGTGCCGGTGCCCGAGAGGCGGAAGACGACGCGGGAGCCGCCTTCGAACAGGATGCGGATGCCCTGGTTCTTGCTGACGGAATGGTCGACCGGATCGTTGTAGGCAAAGTCGTCCGCGGTCGCGACCTTGAGCGCGCCGAAGGACTTGCCGGGCAGCGTGGCAAGCTGGTCGCGCAGGTTGGCGATCAGGCCATTGGCCGCATCGCTGTCGACCTCTTCGTAGTCGTGCCGCGAATAGTAGTTGCGGCCGTAGGTCGCCCAGTGGCTCTTGACGATGTCGAGCGCGCTTTCCTTGCGGGCGGCGAGAACGTTGAGCCACAGCAGGACCGCCCAGAGGCCGTCCTTTTCGCGCACGTGGTTGGAACCGGTGCCGGCACTTTCCTCGCCGCAGATCGTCGCCATGCCCTCGTCGAGCAGGTTGCCGAAGAACTTCCAGCCGGTCGGCGTTTCGTAGAGGCCGATGCCGAGCTTCTCGGCCACGCGGTCGGCAGCGCCACTGGTCGGCATCGAGCGGGCGATGCCGGCAAGACCCTTGGCGTAGCCGGGTGCCAGGTGGGCGTTGGCGGCGAGCATGGCCAGACTGTCGGAGGGCGTGATGAAGATGCCGCGGCCGATCACCAGGTTGCGGTCACCGTCGCCGTCGGAGGCGGCGCCGAAATCCGGTGCATCCGGTCCCATCATCGTCTCGTAGAGCGCGCGCGCGTGTACGAGGTTCGGGTCCGGGTGGTGGCCGCCGAAGTCGGGCAGCGGAATGAAGTTCATCACCGAGCCCTTGGGCGCGCCAAGACGTTTCTCGATGATCTCCTTGGCGTAAGGCCCGGTGACGGCGCTCATGGCGTCGAAGACGACGCGGAAGCCGCCGCCGATCATTTTGCGGATGGCGTCGAAGTCGAAGAGGCTTTCCATCAGTTCGGCATAGTCGGCGACCGGGTCGATGACCGTCACGGTCATGCCGTCAAGCTCCTGCGTGCCTTCGGCATCGAGGTTGATGTCGGCCACGTCGGAGATCTTGTAGCTGTCGATCACCTTGCTGCGGGCAAAGATTGCATCGGTGACCTTTTCCGGTGCCGGGCCGCCATTGCCGATATTGTACTTGATGCCGAAGTCTTCGGTCGGGCCACCCGGGTTGTGGCTGGCGGAAAGCACGATGCCGCCGAACGCCTTGTATTTGCGGATGACGTTGGAGGCAGCCGGCGTCGACAGGATGCCGCCGCGGCCGACGAGCACGCGGCCGAAGCCGTTGGCCGCCGCCATCTTGATGGCGATCTGGATGACTTCGCGGTTGTAGAAGCGGCCGTCGCCGCCGATGACAAGGGTTTCGCCCTGAAAGCCTTCGAGCGCGTCGAAGATCGACTGGATGAAGTTCTCGGCATAGTTCTTCTGCTGGAAGACCGGGACCTTCTTGCGCAGCCCTGACGTGCCAGGCTTCTGGTCGCCGTAGGGGGTTGTGGTAACCGTTCTTATCATGCTGACTTAACCTTTCCCGAGAAGTCCGGAATAAAGAGAGACGTAACGCTCGGCACTTGTGGCCCAGGAAACGTCCGATTTCATGCCCTGGGTCTGAATTTTCGACCAGACTTTGGGCTCGCTGTATGCACGCAGCACCCGCCGGATCGCAAGCCGCAACCCATCGGCATTGACAGGCGTGAACTGGAAGCCGGTGGCGACCTTGGCCGCAAGCCCTGCTTCGTTGGCGTCGATGATGGTATCGGCAAGGCCGCCGGTGCGGGCGACGACCGGCACGCAGCCGTAGCGCAGGCCGTAGAGCTGGGTAAGCCCGCAGGGCTCGAAGCGCGACGGGATGAGGATCGCGTCGGAACCCGCCTGCATCAGATGCGACAGCGGCTCGTTGTAGCCGGTGACCATGCCGATATGGCCGCGGTGACGGGAAGCGGCGGCGAGCAGCGCGCCTTCGAGCGCCGCATCGCCGGAGCCGAGCACCACGAGCTTGCCGCCCATGGCGACGAGCTCGTCGGCGATCTCGGCGACCAGATCCATGCCCTTCTGCCAGGTGAGCCGGCTGACCACGCAGAAGATCGGGCCGTTGCCTTTTTCAAGGCCGAAGCGTTCCTCGAGCGCACGCCGGTTGGCGGCACGCTGCTTCAGGCTCGTTGCGCTGAAATGCTGGGCGATGTGCGGATCGGTCTGCGGATCCCAGACATCGGCGTCGATGCCGTTGACGATGCCGGAGAGGTCGGCGACGCGGCTCTTCAACAGACCTTCGAGCCCCATGCCGAACTCGGGCGTCAGGATCTCCTGAGCATAGGAGGGGCTGACGGTGGTGATGGCGTCGGCGGTCTGCAGGCCACCTTTCAGAAAGCCGACATCGCCGTAATATTCGACGAACTGCATCGAGAAGGCTTCAGGGGGAAGGGCAAGCTCCGGGAAGACCGAGGCGCCGAACTGGCCCTGGAAGGCGATGTTGTGGATCGTCATCACCGTCGGCGTTGCGGCCGCCGGGCCGAAATGCATGTAGACCGGCGTCAGCGCGGTCTGCCAGTCATGGGCGTGAACGATATCGGGCTTAAAGCCCGCGACGATATCGCCGCCGGCAATCTCGGCCGCCGCAAGCGAGAGCGCGGCGAAGCGACGGAAATTGTCGGCATAGTCGAGGCCGGTCGCATCGACGTAAGGACCGCCGTCGCGGGCGTAGAGTTCCGGCTGGTCGAGGACCAAAAGGTCGAGCCCGTCGATTTCAGCGGCGAGAACTGTCGCCGGATTGCCGAACAGGTTGTCGAAACTGCCGACCTTCTTTTTCTTCTTCAGCTTCTGCAGCACGGCCGGATAGCCGGGCACCAGTGTACGGGTCTTGACGCCGTGCGGCAAAAGCGCTGCCGGAAGCGCGCCGACGACATCGGCGAGCCCCCCGGTCTTGATCAGCGGATAGACTTCGGACGCAACGGACAGGACGTTCATGAAGTGCCTACATTCCCAATTTGTCGATCATCGTTTGCGTGATCAGGCAGACGCCGTTTTCCGAACGCCGGAAACGCTTGGCATCGAGCACCGGATCGTCCCCGACGACGAGGCCCTCCGGGATCACGACACGGCTGTCGATGACCACGTTGCGCAGCGTCGCATGGCGACCGATCTTCACATCGGGAAGAACTACGGCATTCTCCAGACGGGAATATGAATTTACCCGCACACCTGTGAACAACAGGCTGCGGTTGAGAGCGGCGCCTGAGATGATGCAGTCGCCGGAGATGAGCGACGATGTCGCCGAGCCGCGGCGGTTTTCGTCGTCGTGGACGAATTTCGCCGGCGGCTTGATCTCGGCGAAGGTCCAGATCGGCCAGGTGCTGTCGTAGATGTCGAGTTCCGGCGTCACATGGGTGAGATCGATATTGGCCTGCCAGTAGGCGTCGATCGTGCCGACGTCGCGCCAGTAGGCCTCGCGCTCGAAATCGGAGCGTACGCAGGACTGGGCAAAGCGATGTGCGACGGCTTTGCCGTTGTCGACGATATAGGGAATGATGTCCTTGCCGAAGTCGCGGCTCGATTTCGGATCGGCGGCGTCGCGGCGCAGAAGATCCATCAGGAACTTCGTGTGGAAGACATAGATGCCCATGGAGGCGAGTGCCATCTCGGGATTGCCGGGAATGCCCGGCGGATCGGCGGGCTTTTCGACGAAGGCGATGATGCGGTCCTTCTCGTCGACATGCATGACGCCGAAGCCGGTCGCTTCCATGCGCGGCACTTCGAGGCAGCCGATGGTGACATCGGCGCCGGAATCGACGTGCTGCTGCAGCATCAGTTCGTAGTCCATCTTGTAGATGTGATCGCCGGCAAGGATAACCATGTATTCGACGCCATGGTCCTCGATGATGTCGATGTTCTGGTAGACGGCGTCGGCCGTGCCTTCGTACCACTGCGTTTCGGAAACGCGCTGGCTGGCGGGCAGGATGTCGAAGCTTTCGTTTCGTTCAGGGCGGAAGAAGTTCCAGCCGCGCTGCAGATGGCGGATCAGCGAATGCGCCTTGTACTGGGTGGCGACGCCGATGCGGCGGATACCGGAGTTCAGCGCATTCGACAGCGCGAAGTCGATGATACGCGCCTTGCCGCCGAAATAGACCGCCGGCTTCGCCCGTCGGTCGGTCAGTTCCTTCAGGCGACTGCCGCGACCGCCGGCGAGAACATAGGCCATGGCATCACGTGCCAGAGGTTGCGTACGCTTTTCCACCATTTGTCCTCCCCATTCATTGACCTCAAGGGGTCGTCACGGCGGCCTTCTGCGACGCCTTGCGGCCCTCGATTTTTGCAGTCTCCCGCCCGCCGCTTCGGCTGGCGGATCGGATAAATTACTCCTGTTCCAGCATCAGTGTCGCCAGCGGCGGCAGGGTGATGTTGGCCATGATCGCTCCCGTACTGTTCTTCTCGGCAAAAACGGCGCCGCCGTTGCCCTTGCCGCTTCCTCCGTAGATTTCCGCGTCGGAGTTCAGGATCTCCTTCCAACGACCCTTGACCGGCAGCGGGATGGCGTAGCTTTCCCGGTAGACGGGGGTGAAATTGGTGATGACGGCAACGAGCTTTTCGCCGGGCGCCTTGCGTAGCCAGGCAAAGATGGAGTTGTCGCGGTCGTCGGCCAGCAGCCACTCGAAACCTTCGCCCTCGCAGTCCCGCGCATGAAGGGCGGGCTTGGCCCGGTAGGTGCCGTTGAGGTCACGCACCAGCCGCCGCATGCCTTCGTGCAGGTGGTATTCAAGCAGGTTCCAGTCGAGCGCGCGGTCCTCGGACCATTCGCGCCATTGCGCAAACTCCTGGCCCATGAACAGCAGCTTCTTGCCCGGATAACCCCACATGAAGGCGTAGTAGGCGCGGAGATTGGCGAACTTCTGCCAGTCGTCGCCGGCCATCTTGGCGATCAGCGAGCCCTTGCCGTGCACGACCTCGTCATGGGAGAGCGGCAGCACGAAGTTCTCGCTGAAGGCGTAGAGCAGGCCGAAGGTCAGGTCGTTGTGGTGGAACTTGCGGTGCACCGGCTCGCGCGACAGATACTGCAGCGTGTCGTGCATGAAGCCCATGTTCCACTTGAAGCCGAAGCCGAGGCCGCCGGCGTGAACGGGATGGGACACCTTCGGCCAGGAGGTCGATTCCTCGGCGATCGTCAGGATGCCGCCATGCAGGCCGTAGATCTGGGTGTTCATCGTCTGCAGGAAGCGAACCGCTTCGAGGTTCTCGTTGCCGCCATACTCGTTCGGCACCCACTCGCCATGTTTACGCGAATAGTCGAGATAGAGCATCGAGGCGACCGCATCGACGCGCAGTCCGTCGACATGGAATTTTTCCGCCCAATAGAGCGCGTTGTTGACGAGGAACGACAGCACTTCCTGGCGGCCGAAATTGTAGATCGCCGTGTTCCAGTCGGGATGGAAGCCCTGGCGCGGATCCTCGTGTTCGTAGAGTGCGGTGCCGTCGAACCAGCGCAGCCCGTGCTCGTCGGTCGGGAAATGCGCGGGCACCCAGTCGAGGATGACGCCGAGGCCGACCTTGTGGCAGCCGTTGACGAAACGGGCAAAACCTTCAGGCTCGCCGAAGCGGGCGGTCGGCGCATAGAGGCCGGTCGTCTGGTAGCCCCAGGACGGATCGAAGGGAAATTCCGAGATCGGCAGGAACTCGATATGGGTGAAGCCCATATCGACGCAGTAGGGGATCAGCCGATCGGCAAGTTCGTCCCAGGAGAGCATGTCGCCATTGTCGCGGCGTTGCCAGGAGCCGGCATGGACCTCGTAGATCGAGATCGGCTGGCGCCTCGCGTCGGCAGACGCCCAATGCTTGCGGTGCGCCTCGTCGTCCCACACCTGCGCGATTTCCGGCGTGGTGACGGAGGCGGTGTTGGGGCGGAGCTCGGAGCGCCGGGCAAAGGGATCGGCCTTCAGCGGCAGTAAGGTGCCGTTGCGGTCGAGGATCTCGTATTTATAGGCAAGTCCGCCTTCGACGCCGGGAATGAAGATTTCCCAGATGCCGGTATCGGCGCGCAGCCGCATGACGTGCCGCCGGCCGTCCCAGTCGTTGAACTGGCCGACCACCGAAACGCGCCTGGCGTTCGGCGCCCAGACGGCGAAATGATAGCCATGCGCGCCGTCATGCTCGATCGCATGGGCGCCCATCTTGTCGAACAGCCGGAGATGCGAGCCTTCGCGAATGTAGTAATCGTCCATCGGCCCGAGCACCGGGCCGAAGCTATAGGGATCGACCACCACCCATTCGCCGCCTTGATTGCGGGCGCGGTAGCGCACCGGCTGAGGCTTTTTCAGGGAGACAGGTCCCTCGAAGAAACCGGCATCGTGGCGCCGTTCCAGCGAACCAAGTTCCTTGCCTGTGAGCGTTTCCACCGCCACGGTCTCGGCGTCGGGGATGAAGCAGCGGGCAAGGATGACCTTGCCGGCGGGGTGCACGCCGAGAACCGCGAAGGGGTCCTCATGCGTGCCCGAGAGGATGGCCGCGATATCCGGCGCTGACAGCAGACCTGAAGCTGCGGGTTCCGGGTCCTTGCCGGCCGAAGACGTCATCCGGCTCTCCAGATTTCCCCGGCATATTGCCGGATGGTGCGGTCGGACGAGAACCAGCCCATCCGTGCCGTGTTGCGGATTGCCTGTGCTTGCCAGTCGGACGGCGTCGTCCAGAGCTGGTCGAGCTCGCGCTGTGCCTTGGCGTAGGCTTCGAAATCGGCAGCGACCATGAACCAGTCGTGATTGTAGATGCCCTCGATGAGGCCGGCGAAGCGATTGCGGTCGTCGGGCGAGAAGACACCGGAGGCAATCGCCTGCAACGCCTGCGACAACTCGCGCGAGCCTTCGATGATGGCGCGCGGATTGTGGCCTTCGGCTCGTGCGCGCGTCACCTCTTCGGCGGTCATGCCGAAGATCTTGATGTTTTCCTCGCCGATCCAGTCGCGCATTTCGACATTGGCGCCGTCGAGCGTGCCGATCGTCAAGGCGCCGTTCAGCGCGAACTTCATGTTGCCGGTGCCCGACGCTTCCATGCCGGCGGTCGAGATCTGCTCGGAGAGGTCGGCGGCCGGAACCATGATCTCGGCAAGCGAGACGTTGTAGTTCGGCACGAAGACGATCTTCAGGAGGCCGCGCACGGCCGGGTCGTTGTTGACGACACGGGCGACGTCGTTGGCGAGTTTGATGATCAGCTTGGCATTGTGATAGCTCGGCGCCGCCTTGCCGGCGAAAAGCTTGACGCGCGGGACCCAGTCGAGCTCCGGATGGGAGCGGATCTGGTCGTAGAGCGCCACCGCCTCGATGATGTTGAGCAGCTGGCGCTTGTATTCGTGGATGCGCTTGATCTGGATGTCGAACATCGCCGACGGGTCGAGCCGGATGCCGAGACGGCTCTGCACGAGTTGGGCGAGGCGAACCTTGTTGGCGCGCTTGACCGCGGCGAAATGCTCCTGGAAATCCGCCTTGTCGGCGAAGGCGTCGAGCGCCTGCAGCGCCTCGGTATTGTCCATGAACTCGTCGCCGATCGCCTCGCGGATCAGTCCGAAGAGACCGGGATTGCACTGCATCAGCCAGCGGCGCGGGGTAATGCCGTTGGTCTTGTTGTTGATGCGGTCGGGGTAGAGCTTGTGCAGGTCGGCAAAGACCGTTTCCTTCATCAGCTCGGTGTGCAGCGCCGAAACGCCGTTGATCGAGTGCGAGCCGACGAAGGCGAGGTTGCCCATGCGCACCCGCCGTTCGCCGCTTTCGTCGATCAGCGAGATGTTGCGGATCTCGTCGTCCGTCGCGCCCTTCTGGCGGCGGGCCTCGATCAGGATCTTGGCGTTGATCGCATAGACGATCTGCATGTGGCGCGGCAAAAGCCGCTCGATCAGCGGCACCGGCCAGCTTTCGAGCGCTTCGGGCAAAAGCGTGTGGTTGGTGTAGGAGATGGTGCGGCGGGTGATGTCCCAGGCCTGCTCGAAATCGAGGCCGTGCAGGTCGGTCAACAAGCGCACCAGCTCGGCAATGGAAATGGCCGGGTGGGTGTCGTTCAGCTGGATGGCGACCGCATCGGGCAGCGAGCTGAAATCCGGATATTGCTGCAGGTGGCGGCGCAAAATGTCCTGCAGCGAGGCCGACGAGAAGAAGTATTCCTGGCGCAGCCGCAGTTCCTGACCGGCGGGCGTGGCGTCGGCCGGATAGAGAACGCGCGTCAGGCTTTCCGCCTTGTTGCTTTCCTTGAGCGCACCGATGTGGTCACCGGCGTTGAAGGCGGCAAGCAGGATCGGATCGATCGGCTGCGCGGTCCAGAGACGAAGCGTGTTGACGCGTTTTGCCCGCCAGCCAACGGCCGGCGTGTCGAAGGCGGTGGCGATGACGCGCTCGGCCGGTTTCCAGACGAAACGCTGGATCTCCTCGTCGATATTGGCCGTTTCGACCACGCCGCCGAAGCCGATTTCGTAAGAGCTTTCGCGCCGTTCGAATTCCCAGGGATTGCCGTGGGCAAGCCAGGTTTCCGGCAGTTCCACCTGCCAGCCATCGGCCATCTGTTGACGGAAGAGGCCGTGCATGTAGCGGATGCCGTAGCCGTAGGCCGGCACGTCGACGGTCGCCATCGATTCCATGAAGCAGGCGGCCAGTCGTCCGAGACCGCCATTGCCAAGCGCTGCGTCCGGCTCGAGCTGGGCGACGACGTCGATATCAACACCGAGGGAGGCGAGCGCATCGCGCATCTCGTCCATCAGGCCGATATTGGTCATCGCATCGCGCATCAGCCGGCCGATGAGAAACTCAAGCGAGAGGTAGTAGACGCGCTTTGCACCGGTTGAATAGGTCTTGCGGGTGGAATCCATCCACTTGTCGGTGATGCGGTCGCGTGCAACCAGGATCGCCGCGGTCAGCCAGTCATGGGGCTTTGCGACCTTCGGGTCCTTGCCGATGCGGTACTTCAGACGTTCGAGGATTTCGACGGCGAGCTGGCTAGGTTCAGACGACCTTGGGGCGGGCTGCGGCACGTCGTTGGTGGAGAGCCTGTTCATCATGAAACTGTCTTTACCCTTTTGCGTTGGGAGGTCGCAGGCCGGACCCGACCGGGGATAAAGGCAATTTATGCATCGATCCGAAGCGCTTGCAACAGATGTTTTTAAATGGATTAGACGTGTCTCAAACGGTGGAGAAAGCGTCCCGCCGAAATGCAAAATGCCGCCCGGCGGGACCGGGCGGCATCGTCAGCGATGTGGTCTGTCTTACCGCGTCAGGCGTGCCATCTTGCCCGAGGTCGTGGCGCCGATTTCGCCGAAAACCTTGACCAGAGCAGCGGCGTCTTCCGGCGACTTGTAGTCGGCGGTGCTGCTGGCGCATCGGCTGAGCACCGATTTTCCCTGAATCGGCGCCATGAAGGCGATTGTGAAGACGCGAATGCCGGCGTCCTTGGCATCCTGGCACGCCTTGAGCGTTGCGGTGTCGGATTTGGAATCCTGGGCCGTGTAGTTATCGAGTTCCGGTTCCGGCTTTGGCGCCGCCGGGATGGTCAACGCCTTTCCTTCAAAATGTGTGTTCGCCCCATCGGTCATGAAGACGATGTACTTTTTCGGTGTCAGGCCGTTGGAAGCCGTGTGCGCGTCGTTCTCGCTCTTGAGCTTCAGGTCCGCGACGGCCTTGGCGAAGGCGCCGCTCGAATCCGTGCCGCCGTTCGCCTCCAGGTTCTTGACGTAGGTGCTGGCCTTCGTCGTGCCCCAGGCCAGTTTCTCTTCCGCGAAGATGGAACTGCTATAGGAAACGGCGCCGACACGAACATATTTCTTATCGGGGTCCATCTCGGTCAGTGGCTTCAGCAGCGTCTCAACCGCGGATTTCAAGGTCGTGATCTTGTCGATCATGCACGGGGTGGACGCCTTGACGTTGCTTTTGCCCCAATTGTCCGAGTTCCAGTTGACGCAGCTGGTGGTCGGCTTCTTTTCCACGTTAGTCGCGAACGCCATCGAGCCCGAGCGGTCGAGCACGAGATACATCGACATGGCGTTCTTGGTTTCCGTCGCGCTCTCAGCGATGGCCACCGTTTCCAGATTGACGGACTTCTGTCCGAGCAATCGCGTCATGGGGTTGAGCTGAATGGTCTGCTTGTTGACGATCGTGACCTTAAAGGCCTTGTCGCTCTTGCCGACCGGCGTGGTAACGATGTCGACCGTCGGCTGAACCTGGGTCTCTGTCGGATCGGTCACGCCGCCCGCCGAGGCTGTACCCATGCCCGGGTCGTTGCCGCCGGGCACATCCGTCGAACTTGCGGCCGACTGCGCCTTCAGGAAGTTCAAGGCGATTTCCTTGGCCTTCTCGGGCGTCAGTCCATCCTTGCTGGCAACCAATGCCGACGCAGCCGCAAGAGCCGCCGCATCGGCCGCATCCTGCATCTGGTTCTTCGTCGTCATCATGGTGGCCAGATCGACGGCGACGCCGCCGGCTGCCAAGACCAATGGCGCCGCGAGTGCAGCCATCACACCAAAATTGCCACCCCGGTCCTTGAGCATGGCTACGAAGGACCGGCCTACCGTGTATCGTCTTCCCATCTTTGCACACCCCAAAGGAACACGTTGCAAGCTTGGGGGCATCAATAGCGGCGATGGCTTACGATATCGTTCCGGCAATGCGCGCAATTTTAATGGATCGCCGGAAAACCAGTTGTTGTAAGGGGTTTTGCGACACCCGACCTGTCCTGAAGCGGGAACTAGCCTGTGCCAAATCGGGTCACGGTACCGGAATGACGTCGACCGCCTGTTTCGTCGTCTGGCTGCCGTAGCTTTTCAGGACCCCGATGACGGGCGCGACATCGCCATAGTCGCGGCCATGGCCGACGACGATATGGTCGGTTCCAGCCGGAATATTGTTGGTCGGATCGAGTTCGAGCCACCCACCGGTTGTGCCGCACCAGACGCGCACCCAGGCATGCATGGCATCGGCCCCTTCGAGGCGTTCCTTGCCGGGCGGAGGGATCGTCCTTAAGAATCCACTAACATAGCCTGCAGGGATGCCGAGGCTTCTGAGCGCCACGATCATGACATGGGCGAAGTCCTGGCAGACGCCGCGCTTGAGCTTGAACGCCTCTGCCGGCGTCGTGTTCACGGTCGTCGCCTCACCGTCATAAGTGAAGTCGCGATGGATGCGGTCGCACAGTGCGACGGCGATCTGGCGCACGGTCATCCCGTCGGTGACCGTGCCGCGCGCATAGGCGGCGATTTCGGCGGCCTCCGGCAAGAGCGGGCTCGGGCCGGCGAAGTGGTGCGGCGCTTCGGCATCGACGGACCAGCAGGCGGCAAGCTCTGCCGGCAGGCCGGCGAGATCGGGGGAGAAGTCCGCGGTCAGGGCCTGGGCCTCCACCTGCACGCGCGCCTGCATGCGGATCGTCAGGTCGGCATGCGAATTGCGAAAGAGGATCGACGTGAACGGGTTGGCGAAGAAGTCGATGCTCTCGGTGCGCTCGGCCGGCACGGGATGGCAGCTGAGCGAGCCGACGACGAGACGCTGGCGGCCCGGCAGCGTCGCCGGCAGCACGCGCACGAGGTGACGGCCGCCGGACACCGGCACTTCGTAGTCATAGGTGATCTTCAGGCTGATGTCGTAGAGCATGGCTAGCCGAGATAGGTGCGTGCGAGCAGATCGGACAGGCTTTCGAGATCCCGCTCCAACCGATTGTAGACGCCGAGGTTCATGGCTTCCGGCGTCATCACCGCCAGGCCCGAATGCAGCCGCATCGCCTCGCGGTAGAACGGGGACATCTGTCCGTTGACGAAGGCGTTCGGCAAGAGCTCGACCTCGGTCTTGATCTCGTTCAACTGGTAAAGCACCGAGCGCGGATTGAGCGGATCGAGCGCCAGGAGGTCGGTGACCGTCAAGGCGGCGGTGCTGACATTGTAGCGCCGGCGATGGGTCATGACGCTGTCGCCGATTTCGAGCAGCATGTCGTAGGCGCCGTCGGGCGCATCCGGCCCCGACATGTGGCCGAGCAGCCGCGTCATGTGCAGGCCGCGCTCGATGTAGCGGCCGATCGAAAGAAAGCGCCAGCCGGTGAACCGGTACATGTTTTCATGCACGAGACCGGCAAAGCCGGCGAGCTTGCGCAGGAGCACGGTGATCGCCCGCGTCGCGTCGTCGCCGGCCTGCACCGTCGCGTGGAACTTGCGCGCCGTCTGCGAAAGGTCGTTCAGCGCCAGCCAGCCGTCCGGAGAGAAACGGTCGCGGATGTTTCCGGCGCTGAAAAGCGCGCTGGAGATATTGGCAAGCAGGCTGTCGGGCACCGGCTGGCGCGCATCGATGTCGAGAGCGGCGAGATAGTCGCTGACATCCTTCAAGAGCGGCAGGTCCGGATCGGCGGTTTCGGCAAAGCGGCCGTGCCAGGCGCGCAGGATGCGAAGCGCCCCTTCCGCACGCTCGATGTAGCGGCCGAGCCAGAAGAGATTGTCGGCCGCCCGGCTCGGCAAGCTGCCCGGCATGTTGCGGGTGAAGCTCTCCTCGGCCGGAAGCAGCGTCGTGCGTTCGACCGGCCGGTCGCTGACGATCCAGACGTCGGCGGCGGTGCCGCCCGCCTGCATCGCGATCGCAGCGACATCGTCACCGGAGCCGATGCGGGCAAAGCCCCCCGGCATGATCTGCCAGCCGTCGCGGGTGCGTGCCGCAAACACGCGCAGGCTCATCGGCCGTGGCGTCAGCCGGCCGCGCACCCAGGCGGGGGTGGTCGAGAGCGTGACCACTTCCTGGCCCACGAGCTTGCCGCCCTCGGCGCAAAGCCAGTCTGCGATCGAGGCCCGGGCCTTCTCATCGAGCGTGCGGCCGAGCACCGACTGGCCGTTGTCGTCGAAGAAGGGGCGGGTCTGGTAGGCGGGGCCGATCACCATGCGGTCGAGGTTGGCGGCGACCTGTTCGCGTTCCGCGCTTTGGCCGCACCACCAGGTGGCGATCGAGGGCAGCTTCTGTTCCTCGCCCAGCAGATGGCGGCAGATCGCTGGCGTGAAGGCGAGGAAAGCGCGGGTTTCGACGATGCCGGTGCCGAGCGCGTTGACGATCGAGACCGATCCGGCGCGAAGCGCCTCGACGATGCCGGGCGTGCCGATATGGGAGGACTGATTGAGTTCGAGCGGATCGGCAAATGCGGCGTCGAGACGACGCCAGAGCACGCCGATGGGCTTGAGACCGGCGACGGTGCGCACCATCACCCGGCCGCCGACAACGGTCAGATCCTCGCCTTCGAGCAGCATGAAGCCCAGATAGCGGGCGATGTAGGCATGTTCGAAATAGGTCTCATTGGCGATCCCCGGCGAAAGAACGGCGATGCGGTCGTCCGGATGTAGCCGGCGGCTCTGCAGCGTGTCGCGGAACTCGCCGAAAAAACCGGCCAGTCGGTGGACGTGGCTTTCCGCATAGAGATTGGAGAAGGCGCGCGTGGTCGCGACCCGGTTTTCCAGGGCGAAGCCGGCGCCCGAGGGCGCCTCGGTGCGATCGGACAGGACCCACCAGTTTCCGTCGGGGCCGCGGCCGATCTCGAAGGAGACGAAATGCAGGAAGTGGCCGTCGGCGGGCTTTACGCCGACAAGCGGGCGCAGAAACTCTGGATTGGAGGCGACGAGCGCGGGCGGCAGCAGCCCTTCGCGCACCAGCCGGTTCTCGCCATAGATGTCGGCGACAACCTTTTCCAGGAGCTCGGCGCGCTGCACGAGGCCCTGCGAGACGTGCGCCCATTCCTTTTCGTCGATCAGAACCGGAATGTGCGACAGCGGCCAGCTGCGCTCGGAGCTCTCCTTGGCGCCATAGACGCGATAGAACACCCCGGCATCGCGCAGATAGCGGTCGGCGCGGGCGAAGCGGTTGGCAAGCTCGGTCTCGTCGAGCCGCCCAAGCGTCGCGAGCAGCCGCTGCCAGACCGGGCGGACATTGCCTTCCTGGTCGAGCATTTCGTCGGCAATGCCCGGTAGGGCCCGATAGCCGAAGACCGGATCGTCGTCGGTGCCCGGATGGCTTGCGGCGGCTGTCTGCTTCTTCGGCATTTACGCTCCTGGTGGACGCCTGAGATCAAGCGTCATCGGGAATTCCGTCGACGGGCTTTCGGGGCGCAGCGGGTAACCTCCCGGCGTATGGCCCCAAGGCTCGAACCGCGACAGGCGTCGCGCCTCCGCCTCGTTGCCGTTGACCGGAAACGTGTCGTAGTTGCGCCCACCCGGGTGGGCGACATGGTAGATGCAACCGCCGATCGCCCGATTCGACCATGTATCATAGATATCGAATGTAAGGGGAGTGTTGACCGGCAGCACCGGGTGCAGGCCGGAGGCCGGCTGCCACGCCTTGTAACGCACGCCGGCCACCGCCGCGCCGTTCGGACCGGTGCGTGTGAGAGGCACGGGCCGACCGTTGCAGGCGACCGTGTAACGCTCGGGATTGGCGGTATCGAGCTTGACCTGAAGGCGCTCGATCGAGCTGTCGACATAGCGCACGGTGCCGCCGATTGCCCCCTGTTCGCCCATCACGTGCCAGGGTTCCAGCGCCTGGCGGATTTCGAGCTTTGCTCCCTCGTATTCGACCTCGCCGCAGAAGGGGAAGCGGAACTCGAGCTGAGCCTCGAACCATTCCGGCTTCAGATCGAAGCCATGGGTTCGGAGGTCGGCGAGCACGTCGAGAAAGTCCTGCCAGACATGATGCGGCAGCATGAAACGATCATGCAGCGCCGTGCCCCAGCGCACGAAGCGGCCGTCGACCGGGTGCTTCCAGAAGCGGGCGATCAGCGCGCGCACCAGCAATTGCTGGGCAAGCGACATGCGGGCGTTCGGCGGCATCTCGAAGCCGCGGAACTCGACGAGGCCGAGACGGCCGGTCGGGCCATCGGGCGAGAACAGCTTGTCGATGCAGATTTCCGCCCGGTGGGTGTTGCCGGTGACATCCACGAGCAGGTTGCGGAACAGCCGGTCGACGAGCCAGGGTAGGGGCGGCGGCGTTGCAGAGCCGGGCATCGGCACCTGCGCCAGCGCGATTTCGAGCTCATAGAGCTGGTCGTGGCGGGCCTCGTCGATGCGCGGCGCCTGCGACGTCGGGCCGATGAAGAGGCCGGAGAACAGATAGGAAAGCGAGGGATGCCGCTGCCAGTGAAGCACCATGCTCTTCAAGAGATCCGGGCGGCGCAGGAACGGGCTGTCATTCGGATTGGCGCCGCCGACGACCACGTGGTTGCCGCCGCCGGTGCCGGTGTGGCGGCCGTCGATCATGAACTTGTCGGCGCCGAGCCGGCTCTGGCGCGCCTCCTCGTAGATCGCGGTCGTGATATCGACGCAGTCGCGCCAATGGGCGGCCGGGTGGATGTTGACCTCGATCACGCCGGGATCGGGTGCGACGCGGATGACGTTGATGCGCTCGTCCTGGGGCGGGGCATAGCCCTCGATATGCACCGGCAGGCCAATGGCGGCAGCGGCCCGTTCCGCAGACGCGATCAAGTCGAGATACTCCTCGATGCTTGCCGTCGGCGGCATGAAAACGCAGAGCCTGCCGTCGCGGGGCTCGACGCTGATGGCGGTACGCACCAGGCCGGCGATTTCGTCCCGCGCGACCGGCAGCGGTGTTTCCGGCGCTTCCAAGGGCTGGAAGCGTGCCTGTTGCGGCCGGCTGATCTCCTCGGAGAAATCCGGCAGGTCGTCGCGCGGCAAGGTCGGGTCGAGCGGGTGGATATAGGGAAACTGAGAGGGCGCGATATAGGGCAGAGTGCCGAGCGGCAGGCGATAGCCGACCGGGCTATCGCCCGGCACGAGGAAGAGCCGACCGCGGCGGGTGCTCCACTTCTCGCTCATCCATTGTCGTCCGGAGGCCTGGGCGTTCCAGGCCTGGACCGGCAGAACGTAGCCGGTCGGCGTCGTCAGCCCACGCTCGAAGACACGCGCCATGCGGCTGCGTTCCTCCGGGTCCTTGAGCTTCGAATTGGCGGGATCGACATTGTCCGGGAGGTTCGCCTCCTTCAAGAGCCATTCGGCCGGATCCTCGAAGGCGGGCACCACCATCTCGGCCGCGACATCGAGCTCGCCGGCGATCGCGTGCAGCAGGCGTTCGGCATCCTTTTCGGTCACGTCGTGCCGGCCGGCTTCCTCGGCGATGAGATCGGGCCGGCTCCAGATCGGCACGCCGTCCTTGCGCCAGTAGAGCGAGAAGGTCCAGCGCGGCAGGCTTTCGCCGGGATACCACTTGCCCTGGCCGTAATGCAGGAACCCGCCGGGGGCGAAACGCTCGCGCAGCCGGCGGATGAGATCGTCCGCCTTCTCGCGCTTGGTCGGGCCGACGGCGGCGGTGTTCCATTCTTCCGCCTCGAAATCGTCGATCGAGACGAAGGTCGGTTCGCCGCCCATCGTCAGGCGGACGTCGTTTTCCTGCAGCACCCGGTCGACGCTTTCACCAAGTGCGTTCAGCGATTCCCAACTCTCGTCGGAGAACGGCTTGGTGATGCGCGGGTGCTCGGCGACACGTTTTACCTTCATGTCGAAGGCGAAGTCGGTTCGGGTCTCGGGATCGCCGAAGAAGCCGCCGGAAATCGGCGCGGCGTTTCGATAGTGCGGCGTTGCTGCGAGCGGAATGTGGCTTTCGCCGGTCAGGAGGCCCGAGGTCGGGTCGAGCCCGACCCAGCCGGCGCCGGGCAGATAGACTTCGGCCCAGGCGTGCAGGTCGGTGAAGTCGTGGTCGGTGCCGGAGGGGCCGTCGAGGGCTTTCAGATCGGGTGTCAGCTGAATGAGATAGCCGGAGACGAAGCGGGCAGCGAAGCCGAGATTGCGCAGGATCTGCACGAGCAACCAGCTGGAATCGCGGCACGAGCCGCGCGCCGATGTCAGCGTCTGCTCCGGGTCCTGCACGCCCGGCTCCATGCGGATGACATAGCCGATTTCCTGCTGCAGGCGCGCGTTGAGCCCGACGACCATGTCGATGGTGCGCTGGCAGGAACGATCGACCGTTGCCATGAAGGCGGAGAGCGCCGGGCCGAGCGGCTCCGGCGTCATGTAGATCCTCAGATCGTCGCTGAGATCTTCGGGGTAGGGGAAGGGCCAATGCTCGGCCTCTTCCTCGACGAAGAAGTCGAAGGGGTTGTAGACCGTCATGTCGGCGACGAGATCGACTTCGATCTTCAGCTCGCTCACCGGATCGGGAAAGACGAAGCGGGCGAGGTAGTTGCCGTAGGGGTCCTGCTGCAGGTTGACGAAATGGTTGCCGGGCGAGACCTTCAGCGAGTGGCTGATGACCTTTGTCTTGGAGTGAGCGGCGGGCTTCAGCCGGATGATCTGCGGCGACAGCCTGACGGGACGGTCATAGGTGTAGTGGGTCAGGTGATAGATACTGGCCTTGATAGACATGCCGGATTTGATCCCCTTCGTGGAAGGTCTGGTGCCCCCATCGCCACGAAGTTTGTGCAATGCAAATCGAGAATGCAAGCGCGAAAGCGCACCGGGAAAACCAAGGCGGTGCAATGCTTTCGCACGCCAGTGCGGGGCGTGCGAAAGCGGTTGCCTGACGATCAGACGATCGGCGGATTGATCCGCGCGAAACCCTCCTGGCGGTAGTAGGGGAAGTAGGGGTAGGCCGGAGTCGTATTGCTCGCCGCGTCGAGCCGGGCGATCTGTTCCCGCGACAACGACCAGCCGACGGCGCCGAGGTTCTGGCGAAGCTGCTCCTCGTTGCGGGCGCCGATGATGACGCTCGAGACCGTCGGGCGCTGCAGCAGCCAGTTGATGGCGATCTGCGGGATCGTCCTGCCGGTTTCCTCGGCGAGTTGATCGAGCACGTCGACGACATCGTAGAGCTTTTCGTCATCGACCGGCGGGCCGAAGGCGGCTGTGTCATGCAGGCGGCTGCCTTCCGGCCACGGCTGCCCACGCCGGATCTTACCGGTCAGGCGCCCCCATCCGAGCGGGCTCCAGACCAGCGCGCCGACGCCCTGGTCGGCACCAAGCGGCATCAGCTCCCATTCGTAGTCGCGTCCAACCAGCGAATAGTAGACCTGGTGGGCGACATGGCGCACGAGGCCGTGCTTCCCGGAGACCGCCAGCGATTTCATCAGCTGCCAGCCGGCGAAGTTTGAGGCGCCGACGTAGCGCAGCTTGCCGGCAGTGACGAGACCGTCGAGGGTCGAAAGCACCTCCTCGACCGGCGTTCCCGCGTCGAAGGCGTGCAGTTGCAAAAGGTCGATGTAGTCGGTGCCGAGCCGCTTCAAGGCATCGTCGACGCCCTTAACGAGACGCGTGCGCGACGTGCCGGCGTCATTCGGGCCGTCGCCCATCGGCAATGCCATCTTGGTGGAGAGCAGCACGGCATCGCGCCGGCCCTTGATGGCTGCACCGAGCACGCTCTCGGATGCGCCGTCGGAATAGACGTCGGCGGTGTCGAAGAGGTTGACGCCGGCCTCGAGCGAGATGTCGATCAGCCGCCTGGCTTCCGAAGCGTCGCTGTTGCCCCAGGCGCTAAAGAGCGGCCCCTTGCCGCCGAACGTGCCGGCACCAAAGCTCAAGGCAGGCACTTTCAGTCCCGATGATCCAAGCCGTCTGTATTCCATGTCGTCAAACTCCTCGATGGTTGGCCTTTGCGAGACCGGATGTCCGCTCGCCCACGAGGAGAAGGTGGTGTCGTTGCGATTTGCGATGTAGACATGATGAAAGAACATCATTTGTGAGTTGAAGTCACATGTCGCGCTTGTCGATCAATCGTTCGGGGGAGATGGCAGTTTTCGCCAAGGCGGTGGAACTCGGCGGTTTTTCGGCCGCCGCAAAGGTCTGCTGTATGACCCCCTCGGCCGTCAGCAAGCTCGTGCAGCGGCTTGAAGAAAGGCTCGGCGTCCGGCTCGTCAACCGTTCGACGCGGCGGTTGCAACTGACGGCGGAGGGCTGCGCCTTCTACGAGCGGGCGGTGCGCATCCTTGCCGATATCGACGAGGCGGAGCGCGAGGCGGGTTCAGGCGAGACGCCGGAGGGTCGCGTGCGTCTGAACGTCAGCGCTTCCTATGCGGTGCATGTGCTGATGCCGGTGCTGCCGGATTTTCTTTCGGCCTTCCCGTCTGTCTCGCTCGATATTTTGCAGACCGATGCCGTGGTCGACCTGATGGCGGAGCGGGCCGACATCGCCGTGCGCGCCGGTCCGCTGAAGTCTTCAAGCCTGATCGCCCGCAAGCTCGGCAGCACGTCGATGACGATCGTCGGCGCGCCGTCCTATCTTCAACGGTTCGGCACGCCCGTGAGCGTTGAGGATCTCGAAGCGATGAACAGGCTGAGCCATAGCTACGCCCGTTCGATCGATGGCTGGCCACTCCTGTCGAACGGAGAGACGATCACGCTGGCACCGACGGAGCAGGTCCGCGTGAGTGACGGCGAGGGCTTGCGCCAGCTTGCGCTCGCCGGCGTCGGCCTGGCGCGACTGCCGACGTTTACGGTCAAGGAGGATATCCGTTGCGGCCGGCTGACGGCGGTTGCCGAGCATTTGAACCCGGGCGACATCGAGGCCTTCCATGCGGTGTTCCACGGGCAGGGTGGAGCCCTGCCGGCGCGTGTGCGGGTAGTGCTCGATTTCCTGGCTAAGCGCGCGCGGATTTCATCGCCTTGAACGGCGAGTGCGCGGCTTCGTCCGGCTGGCCGCAGACGCGATTTCGGCCTTCGGACTTGGCGCGATAGAGTTCCGTATCGGCAAGTTCGATCAGGTGCTTCCAGCCACCGTCCGCGCTCCGGCCCTCGGCCACGCCGAAGCTGGCGGTAACATTCAGCTTCTGCCCGTCGGCAAGGACGATCGGTTCGCGTGCGAGGTTTACCCTGATCCTTTCGGCAAGGGCAAGGGCGGATTCGATGCTGTCGCCGGGCGTGATCACGGCGAACTCCTCGCCACCGAAACGGGCGACGAGATCGGAATTGCGCACGGAATTGCGGATGATGCGTGCGGTTTCCTGAAGCACGATGTCGCCGATCAGGTGGCCGTGGGTATCGTTGATCTGCTTGAAGTGGTCGATATCCATCAGGATCAGACAGGCGTCCTGATCCTTGCCGTCCGTGTCTTCCGCGCCGCCGATCAGCTCCAGTGCGCGGCGATTGAGCAGGCCGGTCAATTCGTCCGTTTCCGCCTGGCGCTCGAGATGCTGCATCAGCAGCGTGCGCTCGTCGAGGCGCTGGCGCAGGATGTCGATCGCATCGAACAGGCGCCCCATTTCGCCTTCTCCGCCCTTGCCCTGGAGGCGCGGGATCGGGCGGTCGTTGGCGAGCTCGATGATGCTGTGGCGCGCGAGGAGCAGCGGTTCGAAGACCAGCGAGCGGGCGCGGCGCATCAACACCAGGAGCACCAGGAAAAGCGAGAAGGTCGCAAGGCTCGCGACGGCGAGCTTGATCGACGCGCGCGTCTTGTTGGCCGACAGGCGCTCGACGGTCGAATCCATGAAGGCGCGACGCAGATCCTCAAGCGGCTTCATCTTCGGGACGAAAATGTCGGTGAGCTGTTCGGCGGTCAGCGGGTAGTTGCCAGAGCGTTTGCCGACGGCGACGATGTTGTCGATGATCGCAAAACCTTCGCCGAAGAATTCGCGGTCGATCTTGGCGAGATCGCCGATCTTCGCCGGATCGAGGCCGGGAAGCGCGCCCGGCTTGCCGACGATCGCCCAGACCTCCTGCAGCCTGCCACGTGTGCGCTCGCTGTCGGCCAGGTTCTTGATCGCGAGCGGCTTGCCGACGGCAACGGGCGCCATGACCTGCGAGCCGAGGCGACCACCGTCTTCACGCAGATTGGCGAGCATCTGGGCCGCAAGAGCAATGCCCGCAAGGTTCGGGTCCGTATTGGTCAGGCGCTGAATGTTCCAGTCGATCGCGGGGCGGAGCGCATCGATCACGCCGAACATGGCCTCGATCGACCCTTCGATTTCGGCCAGGTTCCGCTCTTCCGGCGGAAGGGCCGCAATGCGATCGACTTCCGCACGCGCAAGCATCAGCCGACGGTGCACCTCGACCAGGATGGGCGAGAGTGCGCCGGCCGGTTCGGAACGGCTGGCATTGTCGATGTCGGCGGTGATCTCGGCGAGTGCCGCGTCGCTGCGGGTACGAAACTCCGCCAGCCGCGCCTGAACGGTGGACCCGGGCGCTACGCCGAGGCCAAGCATGCCGTTCGACGGACCACGTTCGGCCGAGAGGTAGTTCGCGGCGTCGAGGACGCGGCAAAAGGCCATGACTTCCGTCAGATTGCGGCGCGCGATGACGAAATCGCTGTAGGACGCGGCGATGATTTCGGTCGCAAGAATGCCCGTGCAGGCAACGACAATGGCCACCAGCCATTGGAGCTTGCGTCGCAGGGCCTTGGCCGTGCGTGCTTCCCCGACGCCCATCTGAGGGGACGCATAGCTGCTGCCCTTATTGCTCATCTGCGCGAAGTTGCTCCACTCATGTCGTCGCTCGTCGTCTCGACAGTCACGACAAATTCTTGTCGCCCGACAAGAAACCCATCCGAAATCAGTGTGCTTGTCGCCCCTGTTATCGTATAAGATGTTAAATAAGCTTGAAATACCCTGAAATACTAGGGGCTATTCCGCAACCGAGGGATGCGCCCGGCGCAGGGCAGGCCATGGCTTTGGTGGCCTCGGTGTTCGCTTTCCGGTCCATGATCGCAATAAATCAGGCCCGTTTTCTTGCCGAAAGCGGGCCTGGACTTGGTCTGCCGTGATTTTACTTCTGTAACTCTTCACGGCAACGTGATCTGTGCTGCGCATGGCGTGCCTCGCGTCCCATCAAACCCTCAGAGGTTGCCGTGGCACTTTAATCTGCTGCGTGTCTCTTGTCTTAACTCGAGGAGCATTTAAGGAGACACGCAATAGTCTCAGCGCCTCGGCCCGACCAGTGCGAAGCGGGCGCCTTGCGGGTCGAGCGCCTGAACAATCCAGGCCCCTCCGGGGACTTCCATAGGCTCCAAAACGATCTTTCCGCCGCCAGCCTTGATGCGTTCGATGGCGGTATCGATGGCCGGCACGTTGATATAGTAGAGCCAATAGGGCGCGGGCACTTCCTTCGGCTTGGTCATCATCCCGCCGATCGGGGCGCCGCCATGGGCGAAGATCTGGTAGATGCCCATCTCGCCCATGTCCATGCCCTGGTCCTTGGTCCAGCCGAAGAGCTCGGAATAGAAGGGAAAGGCAGTGTCGAGGTCGCCGGAGGCAAGCTCGTGCCAGCCGATCAATCCGGGAGCCATCGGGTCGGTGACCGGCGGTGGATCGCCCGTCCCCTTGAAGACCGAGAACACCGCGCCGTGCGGGTCGGTGACGACGGCGAAACGCCCGATGCCGGGGATATCGTCCGGCGCCCGGTGCACCTTGCCGCCCTTGGCGGCGATGCTGGCGGCGGTCGCATCGACATCGTCGACGCCGATGTAACCGAGCCAGGCGGGCGGCACGTTCATTTCAAGCGCGCCTTCCGGCATGGTCATCAGGCCGGCCACCGGAATCTCGCCGACGTTGAACAGGGTGTAGTTGATGCCGGCCATGCCGGAATCGGCGGCATTCCACCCGACGACGTCCTTGTAAAACGTTTCGGCGGCCGCCATGTCGGTCGTCATCAACTCGTACCAAACGAATTTGCCGTGATCTGCCATTGCCTTCCTCCGATTGCCTTGGCGCGGCGTATTTCGCGCCGCTTGGTTGCCTGTTCGAATGAACTGTCGCCGGGTCAGCCTGACGGGACGTGTGATCGCAAAGCCGAAGGTCGGCCTCCAGCATCGCTTTCAATCCCGGCGCAGGTACTCCGCGGTCATCAAATCTTTCCAGCGTCCGTCCGCTGTCTGCATCTGCGCCGTCAGTAGCCGCCGGGATGGACCGTCAAGCGTGATGACATCACGATAGCGCGCGGTCCGGTCGGGGGTTTCGAAATCCGGCCCTTCGCAGGAGAGGGAGAGGGACGTGCCGGCCGCGTCCAGTTCGCCGTCATAGATCCACATGTGCTTCATCATCGATCCGATCCAGGTGCCGACGTAACGCCCGGTTTGCGGATTGAAGCCGAGCGTCATCAGCGTCTGGCCGAAACTGCCACCCGGCATCGTTCCCTGACCTTCGCAGACGATCCAAAGGCCCTCGAGGGACCGGACATGTTCGGTCCAGGGGCCGCTGCCGTCGGGCTCGCCATCGGATCCGGCCGTGCGAACGTGCCAGTCGCCCAGCAATTGCTCGAGCCAGCGGTGCGGTTCTTCCGGTTCTGCTCTCACGGGATTTCCTTGTTGGGCACAGGGTTCGTCCGGGCATAGGCAATCGGCCCGGCACGCGAGCGTTCTCACAACGATTTCGCGGGCGAAAAGTTCCGCCCGCGGCGGATGCGAAGGTCAGCCCGCCTTGCGGCCCGGTTCCCGGTCGTATTCGTCGTGGCGCCGGACGAAGTCCATCGTACCGTCTTCGTTGCGGCCCTTCGGTGCGCGGTCGAGCAGCATCAGTGTGCCCACCAGTTCCTCGAGCCCGCGGGCATAGGACGAATAGGTGTGGTAGACCGTGCCGTCCTCGCTCTTCTGGAAGGCGCTGAGACCGGGCAGTTCCTCATGCGCATTGGCGCTTTCGATGTCGGTGAAATTGTAATCGACCTTGCCACTGGCGAGTTCGTCTGCCGAAAAGGCGACATGGAAGTCATGGTTGAAGCCGTTGCCTTCCGCCGAGCACCAGGGGAAATGCCAGTCCATGCGTTTCTTGTAGGCTTCGATTTTGACCAGCGGCGCGTTCGATGCGGCGACCAGCGTGACGTCGTGATGGTTCAGGTGCGGCAGCATGCCGGCGAAGTGATCGACCAGGAAGGAGCAGCCGGGGCAGCCGGCCTCCCAGGTGGGGCCGAACATGAAATGATAGACCATGAGCTGGCTGCGGCCGTCGAAAAGCTCGGAAAGTGATCTGCGGCCCGCCGGCGTATCGAAGATGTAGGTCTTTTCCATCTTCACCCAGGGCAAGGCCAGCCGGGCGGCATTGACCTTGTCGCGTGCGTGGGTGTGTTCCTTTTCCAGCGCAAGCAGGTCTCTGCGCGCCTTTAGCCACTCTCCAGGCGATACCACTGCGTGGTCCTGTCTCATGCCCGTTCCTCCTTCCAACGTTGCACTTGACTATTTACGTTGATATCAACATTAATCGGTCATGTCAAAAATGCCGCTCGTTTCGTTCGATACCACCCTGCACGTGAAGGACACCTGCCTCTGCCTGCATGTGCAGCGTGCTGCGCGCGCCCTTGCCCGCCGGTTCGACGAGGGGCTGCGCCCTCTCGATATCACCAACGGACAATTCTCTCTGCTGATGTCGCTCAACCGCCCCGTAGCGCCCAATATGGGCTCGGTGGCATCGCTTCTCGCCATGGACCGGACGACCTTGACGGCGGCGCTGAAGCCGCTGGAACGGCGCGGCCTGGTCGAAAGCTTCCCGGATGCCGACGACCGGCGGTCGCGCCGATTGCGGCTGACGCCGGAGGGGCAGGGGCTGCTGGCGCGCGCCGTGCCGATCTGGCGGGACCTCCATGAGGCGCTCGATCCGGTCTTCGGGGACGGTGGTCCGGACCGCCTGCGTGCGGATCTCCTAAGGCTGGCCTGACCGGCAGTCGGTCAGTCCTCGGACGGCTCTGGTGTGGGGCGTTCCCTGAGTACTTCGATCACCTCGGCGATCAAGGCGGAAGCCTGGCGTAGCCGCCTTTCGCCGAGCGCGCCGCCCAGGCGGTCCGCCCAGGCCGCCTGCCGCTCCTTGATATCGTGCAGCGCCGTTTCTCCCGCCGCGGTCAGGACCATGAGTTTCGCCCTCTGGTGGGTCGGGTTGTCCCTGTAGGCGATCAGCCCTTCGGCCTCCAGGAGATCGGCGATGCGCTGCACTCCCTGGCGCGCGAGGCCGAGCGCGCGTGCCGCATCGGCTACCGACATCGGCGCATGGTTTGCCGCGGCCAGTACCTGCCAGCGGGCGCTCGTTTGTCCGGAAGGCTTGGCGAGCGCGTCGCCGGCCTGCGTCAAGGGGCCGGCCAGCCGCAATACCGATATGGCGAACTCCGCAAAGGCGTCTCCGGCGGGTGTCCGATCAGGATCTTTCATGTTGACAGCACCAGCGTCGTGTGAATGTTTATATGACATCATGTTGTCATGGTGTGATTGTTTCAGCAAGTCATTTTAGCAAGGGAGATGAGAGCATGGCGAGAAGGACTTACAGCGGCGGTTGCCATTGCGGCAAGCTCAGATACGAGGCGACTTTCGATCTCGATGCCGGGACGACGCGATGCAATTGCTCGTTCTGTGGCAAGGTCCGCTACTGGGGTGCGCAGGTCCAGCCGGAAGATTTTCGCCTCCTGTCGCCGGAAGACCAGGTTGGCCGGTATCAGTTCGGCGCCAAGGTTGGCAATCACCGTTTCTGCCCAGCCTGCGGCATCGCCTCCTATAGCCATGGTTATGTCGAGGAACTCGGCGGCGCCTATTACAGTGTCAATGTTGCCACGCTGGACGATGTCGATCCATCGGTCCTTGCCGAAGTGTCGGTGCAATATCTGGATGGCCGGAACGACCGATGGGATCAAACGCCCGCCGAAGTCCGTCATCTCTGACGCGTGCCGGTTCATAATTGACAATATGTTGTCAATATGGCACTTGCATTGCATGAGCTTCACCCGGCAGGCACATCGCCTGCCGGGTGGGCGGCAATATTGGGGGCTGACCGGCCCGCGAGCAGGAGCGACAGCTATGAAACTGACCTACAAAGGAAGCTGCCATTGCGGAAACATCCGCTATGAGGCCGATATCGACCTCGATGCCGGCACCGGCAAATGCAACTGCTCGATTTGCTGGAAGCGGCGCTACTGGGGGGTGGTCGTGAAGCCCGACGCTTTCCGGCTGCAGTGCGACGAAGCCAACATCGCCGACTACCAGTTCGGCAGCAACAGCGTGCATCACCGCTTCTGCAGGACCTGCGGCGTTGCCGCCTTCGGTCACGGCTACATCGAGGAGATCGGCGGCGCCTACTATTCCGTCAACGTCGCCTGCCTCGACGATCTCGACCCGGCGGTGCTGGCCGAAGCACCGGTGCAGTACATGGACGGGCGCAACAACAACTGGTTCCACGCGCCGGCCGAGACGCGCCACCTCTGACGCCCGTGGCCAAGCTGGTCACATCTTGCGAAATTCGAGGTGGTAGATGACCTCCTGGCCGGTTGCCGGGTCCACGCCCGGCGCACCATAGATCACCAGCTTGTCGCCTTGCAGGACAAAGGGACGGATCAGGTCGGAGACGCCCCAGGCCGGGTTCCAGCTTGCCTCGACATGATGGATGATCCGGCCGTCCTTGAGTGAATAGGAGCCGGAATAGGCGAGCATGGAATCAAACAGTGCCGCTTTTTCGTCGTGAGAGGGCACAAGCCCTTTGAGCTGTGGCCGATCGCGCTTCACCACGACGGCAGTCATCCGGCCATCCGGAAAATACGAGAGATAACCGATGGGGTCAGGGCCCATGGCATCGCTGACCTCGCCAGTGGCGACGACCTCGCGCGTCCAGGAAAGCATCTTCCAGGTGCCGAGCAATCCAGACTCGTCCGCCATGATCCACCTGTGTGATTTTAGGGTAAACTAAAATAACAGATGGTTCCTGTCCGGCAAAGCCGGGCCAATCCCTAGGACGAGATCAAAGAAAAGGGCCCCCGCCGCGCGGGAGCCCTTCGTTGTTTCTTGCGCCGCTCGGGCGCTGCCAGAACGTGGCTGGTCAGTGCTCGCCGAGGTCGCGCACGGCGCCACGGTCGGCGGAGGTGGCGAAAGCCGCATAGGCCTTCAGCGCCGTCGTCACCTTGCGCTTGCGCTGTTCGGTGGGCTTCCAGCCCTTCGCGTCCTGCTCGGTACGGCGGCGGCTGAGTTCCGTCTCGTCGACGCGCAGGCTGATCGTGCGGTTCGGGATGTCGATGTCGATCATGTCGCCCTCGCGCACCAGGCCGATCGTGCCGCCATTGGCCGCTTCCGGCGAAACGTGGCCGATCGACAGGCCCGAGGTGCCGCCGGAGAAGCGGCCGTCGGTGATCAGCGCGCAGGCTTTGCCGAGGCCCTTCGATTTCAGGTAGCTCGTCGGATAGAGCATTTCCTGCATGCCCGGGCCGCCCTTCGGGCCTTCATAGCGGATGACGACGACGTCGCCGGCCTTGATCTCGTTGGCAAGGATCGCCTTGACCGACGCGTCCTGGCTTTCGAAGACGCGGGCAGGGCCTGAGAACTTCAGGATGCTCTCGTCGACGCCCGCGGTCTTCACGATGCAGCCGTCGATGGCGATGTTGCCCTTCAAGACGGCGAGGCCGCCATCCTTGGAGAAGGGATGTTGGACCGAGCGGATGACGCCCTTTTCGCGGTCGGTGTCGAGTTCGTCCCAGCGCGCTTCCTGGCTGAAGGCGACCTGGGTCGGGATGCCGCCCGGTGCTGCGCGGAAGAAATTGCGGACCGTTTCGCTCGACGTGCGGGTGATGTCCCAACGGTCGATGGCGTCGCCGATCGTGGCGCTGTGCACCGTCGGGCAATCGCGGTTGATGAGGCCGCCTTTTTCCAGCTCGCCGAGGATCGACATGATGCCGCCGGCGCGGTGCACGTCTTCCATGTGCACGTCGCTTTTCGCCGGCGCGACCTTCGACAGGCACGGAACCTTGCGCGACAGGCGGTCGATGTCCGCCATGGTGAAATCGACCTCGCCCTCATGGGCGGCGGCCAGAATGTGCAGCACGGTGTTGGTCGAGCCGCCCATGGCGATATCGAGCGCCATGGCATTCTCGAACGCCTTCTTGGAGGCGACGTTGCGCGGCAGGACGCTGTTGTCGTCCTGCTCGTAGTGGCGGCGGGTGATGTCGACGATCAGGTGGCCGGCTTCGACGAACAGGCGCTTGCGGTCGGCGTGGGTGGCGAGCGTCGAGCCGTTGCCGGGCAGAGACAGGCCGAGGGCTTCGGTCAGACAGTTCATCGAGTTGGCCGTGAACATGCCGGAGCAGGAGCCGCAGGTCGGGCAGGCCGAGCGCTCGATGACCTTGACGTCTTCATCGGAAACATTGTCGTCGGCTGCGGCGACCATGGCGTCGACCAGGTCGAGCGCGTGCGTCTTGCCGTGCAGTACGACCTTGCCGGCTTCCATCGGGCCGCCGGAAACGAAGACGGCGGGAATGTTGAGGCGAAGTGCAGCCATCAGCATGCCGGGGGTGATCTTGTCGCAGTTCGAGATGCAGACCATGGCGTCGGCGCAGTGCGCGTTAACCATGTACTCGACGCTATCGGCGATGATCTCGCGCGAGGGCAGCGAATAGAGCATGCCGTCGTGGCCCATGGCGATGCCGTCGTCGACGGCGATGGTGTTGAATTCCTTGGCGACGCCACCGGCAGCCTCGATCTCGCGGGCGACGAGCTGGCCAAGATCCTTGAGGTGCACGTGGCCCGGCACGAACTGGGTGAACGAGTTCACCACCGCAATAATCGGCTTGCCAAAATCGCTGTCCTTCATGCCCGTCGCGCGCCAGAGGCCGCGGGCGCCGGCCATGTTACGGCCGTGGGTGGTGGTACGTGAGCGATAGGCAGGCATGGCATGTTCCTTCACGGACAAGGGGTATTGCTCGGGAATGGCGATCCCTGATCGCCACCGAATGGGCTACCTAGCGCAAAATTGCGTTCGCGTCATCTTTTGCGTCAGATTATTTCGACGCCGCGCGCGCTGTCGCGCCGGGCTTTCGCCTGTTCGGAAACCAAATCTAGACCGCGGCCGGCGTCTTCCACAACACCCACCGAAGCGCTTTACGGAAATCTTATGCCGGGCGCCCGAAGTCGCAATCGAAACCGGACGCCTGCCGGGTCTAGCCTTGCCGCATCGAACAGGGATGCGTGCCATGTCTCTCCAGGATTTCAACATCCGTCGTCATATTCTTCCGGCCCTGCGTAAGGTCGATGCGGACCAGGAGCTGACCGGCGGCGAAACGGTTGCGCAAGCGCTCGATGCGCTGATGCTTCGGCTGACCGCCGTTCGCCGCCTGCGCGAGCACCATGTCTGGGAGGCGGTACGGGTGATCGCGGACATGCCGGATCTGGCGGTTGGGGAATGGCCGTCGCGCCGGTTCCGTGAACTGATGGCCGCCGATGCACTGGTCGATGCCGTCATCCAGCTGACGTCCGCGACCGAGGCGAAACTGTGCCTTCGAACGCTCAATCACGAGTTCGGCCTGTGGACCTGCGCGCTGCGCTATCAGCCACTGGGCGCCGGCCGGATCACCTTCAAGGCGCGACATGCCGACCTTGCCGCGGCGATCCTTGGCGCCTTCCTGCGCTCTTGCCGCTGCCACCAGCTTGCGGCCGCTGCCGGCCGCGGCCAACTTTCCACCTGAAGGATACGTCCATGAACATGAATTCGCTGCGCCTCGAAGGGGCGATCACAGCACTCGTTACGCCGTTCCGGGACGGCAAGGTCGATGTCGTCGGCCTGATGTCTCTGGTCGAATGGCAGATCCGCCACGGCATTTCCGGCATCGTTGCCTGCGGCACCACCGGCGAAGCGCCGACGCTGTCGCGTGCCGAGCGGGCGCTGGTAATCGAACGCTGCGTCGAGGTGGCGGAGCGCAAGATCCCGGTTATCGCCGGCACCGGTACCAACGGCACCGCGACGACGATTGAACTGACGGCGGAAGCCAAGGCCCTCGGTGCCGATGCGGCGCTCGTCGTTGCGCCCTACTACAGCAAGCCGTCGCAGGAGGGGCTCTATCGCCACTTCGAGGCTCTGGCCGGGGCGGTGGATCTGCCCATCATCGTCTACAACGTTCCTTCGCGCGCCGGTGTCGATCTGGCGCCGCGGACGCTCGAGCGGCTGGCGGAGCTTCCGGGCATTGTCGGCATCAAGGATGCAACCGGCGACATCGGCCGTTTCCTCTCTTGTCCGGCGGCCGTGAAGACCGGGCTCCGTCAGCTCTCGGGTCACGACCAGACGGCGCTGCCGTTCAATCTCTGTGGCGGTCACGGCACCATATCGGTGGCATCGAATGTGGTTCCCCGGCTGATGGTGTCGATGCATCAGGCGATTGCGACCGGCAACGTGGCGGCAGCAATCGCCATCCACGAACGGCTGCGGCCGCTGCTTGTGGCGTTGGAGCGTGAGACCAATCCGGGGCCGGTCAAATACGCGCTGCACGTCGTGCGCGCGCTCAGCCCGGATGTTCGGCTTCCGTTGACCGGCGTCACGCCCGAAACGGCAGCCGAGATCCGCGCGTCTCTCGAACCGCTCACCGAAATCCGGGGCGAGACCCTGATCGGCCGCGGCGTGCGGATCTCGCTCGCGAGCTGAACTGGCGGCCGCCCGCATCTACCACCCGGCCTCAAACAGGCTCGGTCGGATTTTTCCCTGAACACCAAGGAGACAGATGATGTCACGCCTTCCTCACCTCGCCGCCCAGGCCGAACTGCGCCGGCGAACGCAAACTGCCGAGCACAGCGAAAGCCGTCGCGGCAGCGACACTGCCGTGCGCGACGCCTTTCTCGGCATCGGTATTCGGCTCGGGATCGTGCTCGGTCTCGCCTACGGCATCCAGGCCGCGATTCCGTTGATCGCCGGCTAACCACTTCCGATATCAACAGGAACATTCCACATGGGCAGTATGCAGCAGATCCGCCGCGGCTTTCTCGCGCGGGCACGTTTCGTCGTCGGCCGCGACCGGCACGGCTGGTGGGTCGTATCCGACCGCAAGGGCCTCGTCGGCGGCCTCTTTAGCAACGAGAGCGCCGCGATCCATTTCGCCGTCGAGGCGAGCGACCGGCATCCGGAGGAGGTGTGCCGGGCACCGGAAGGGGCGGCGATCGATCTCGATACGTTTTCGCGCGGGCCGAGCGCCACGCGACAGCGCCGGCGCCGCGCCTATGCCTGACGTCCAATAAGACAGAGGGGAACCCCGTCGGCTCGGAGCCGACGGGGTTGCTCGTGTCGGGACGCTGCGCTTCCGGACATTCAACCGAGCCAGGCGATCGCCTCGTCGATCAGCGCCACGATTTCCTTGGCGTGCGAGGCAAGGGAGGCGTGGCTGGCGTCGAGCGTGATGATCTTCTTCGCCTTGATGCGCTCGGCCATCCATTGTTCGGTTTCCGGCGGGATCATGTGGTCGTGGCGCGATACCTGGTACCAGCTGGGTTTCGTCTTCCAGGCGGGAGCCCCCGCCTTGTCCTCGAAGCAACGCCCGGCGATCGGTTTCTGCGCGACCGCCATGACCAAAGCTTCGGTCTCGCTCAGATCCTGGCCGAAACTCTCACGGAATGTATCCTGCGCCAGCCAGAGGAAGCCGTCTTTGTCGGGGCGGATGCTGGCGGCGCCGGACGGCGGATCGCGCCTTGCGAAGATGCTGCCGAGGCTGTCGCCCTCATCCGGCGCGAAAGCGGCGACATAGACTAGGCCGACGACGTTGGACGCGTGGCCGGCGCCGCTGATCACCGCGCCGCCATAGGAATGGCCGACAAGCAGCGTCGGACCTTCCAGCGATTCCGCCAGCTTGCGGGTGCGCTCGACGTCGTCGGCAAGCGAGGTCAGCGGATTTTGTACCGCCGCGATCCTGTAGCCCTTGGCGTGCAGCGGCGGGATCACGTGGCGCCAATGGGAGGCATCGCCCCAGGCGCCGTGTACAAGCACGATATTCTTGACTGCCGGCATGGTCCGTTCCTTTCGCTCGAATGGAGAGGTGCTCGGTTCGGCAGCACACTCGTCCCTGGAGAGGTGTGCGAGGATGCTGCCTGTCGTCTGTTCGGTGGCTTGCTCGGCCTTGCGCTCGGCGCTTGGCAAAGCGTTGAGATTGCAGCCCGAAATTAGGGCGACAAGACGTGCCTTCCATGACGCAAGCCACAAATTTTCGTGACGGAGGACCGCCCCATGCTCGGGTGGCCGCAACAGCAGGCGGTGTCAGCCATGTGGAGGAGGAACGGGGTCCCAGAGCGGCGTATTGGGGCTACGGGGCATCGCCCTGGGACCGGTTGCGTCCAGGAGGCGGGCTTGCTTCCGGGCGCATCGGCATCAAGTCACCGCGAAACCGATTCGACAATGCGCCCCGGACCTTTGCCGATCTCTGTCGGACCAAAGTCTGAGCGCCGGCTGTGGGCAAAGTGGTGGGCAGCGCTTTGATCGACGCCTTTGCGAATGCGCAAGCTGAAGGGGGAAGAAATAGGGGAAACGAGAAAAGGCCTTTCGATTTCTCGAAAGGCCTTTTGAATTCGAATGGTGGGCGTGACAAGGATCGAACTTGTGACCCCTACGATGTCAACGTAGTGCTCTCCCGCTGAGCTACACGCCCATCCGATGTGGCGCATAGACCACAAAAGCCGTTGTCGCGTCAATAGGGTTTTCGAAGGTTTTTTGACAGAAATTTAGAGGCGGCGATTTTCCCCACGGGAACGGCATCGATGCGACACCGGCGAGAGCCCGGATTTGCTGGGTTTCCGCTAAGGTATTGAAACGAAAAGACCGCCGGAGATCCCTGTGGATCGCGGCGGTCGGTCCGAAGTCGCATTCTTTACAGTCGCGGAAAGGCGCGCCTGTGGAAAACTGTCTTGATCAGGCAGCAGCCAGCATCTTGTTGACCTCGTCCACGAGGTCGCGCAGGTGGAAGGGCTTGGAGAGCACCTTGGCATCCTTCGGCGCCTTGCTGTCCGGGTTGAGGGCAACCGCGGCAAAGCCGGTGATGAACATGACCTTGAGGTCCGGGTCGAGTTCCGTCGCGCGGCGCGCCAGCTCGATGCCGTCCATCTCGGGCATGACGATGTCGGTCAAAAGGAGCGAGAACGGTTCTTCGCGAAGCCGGTCGTAAGCGCTGGCGCCGTTGTCATAGGACATGACCTTATAGCCGGCCTTTTCCAGCGCCTTCACCAGGAACCGGCGCATGTCGTTGTCGTCTTCGGCAAGAAGGATTTTCGCAGTCATGAATTGGGCCGTGCTTCTCTTTATTCAGTTCATTGCGCGTAGATTGCGGCGTTTTATCCAAACCGCAACGCGGTAAATATCTCGTGAACGCGGGACGTCAATTCCCCGGGATGCTGTGATTGGCCACTATGGACACAGAGCGGGCCAACTGGCAACATGATGACAATTGCAAGTACCGCATATGGTAAAAAAGGGTTCAGATGGGGGAAGTTGCGGAGAGGGAATTGTTCGAGGTCCTTGAACCTCTAATCCAGCGCATTCCCTTTGTGTTCAATTCGCCGCATAGCGGCCGGTCCTATCCCCAGAGTTTCCTCGACCAGTCCAGGCTCGATGCGATTTCGATTCGCCGGTCGGAAGACCATTATGTCGACGAGCTGTTCCAGAACGCGACGTTCCTCGGCGCGCCGCTGCTGCTTGCACATTTCCCGCGCGCCTTCCTCGACGTCAACCGCGAGCCCTACGAGCTCGACCCGCGCATGTTCGAGGGATCGTTGCCGCCGCATGCCAACATCAGCTCGATGCGCGTTGCAGGCGGGCTCGGAACGATCCCGCGGCTGGTGGCCGAGAATATGGAGATTTATCGCGGGCGGTTCCCGGTCGAGGATGCGCTGACGCGGATCGAGACGATCTACAAGCCCTATCACGCCACCTTGCGCAAGCTGATCGCCCGCACGCATGTGCAGTTCGGCCTGTCGGTGCTGATCGACTGCCATTCGATGCCGGGCAACGTGCATCTGCCGGGCAGCTCCCAGCGACCGGATTTCATCATCGGCGATCGATACGGTACCAGTGCTGCCGGCGAACTTTCGCGTGCCGCGGTCGATCTGCTGCAGCAGCTCGGATACAGTGTCGTGCGCAACAAGCCCTATGCCGGCGGCTTCATTACCGAGCATTACGGCCGGCCGACGCGTGGGCTGCACGCGCTGCAGATCGAGATCAACCGGGCACTCTATGTCGACGAAACGACGCTGGTGCGCAAACCCGGCTTCGGTTCGCTGGTTGCCGACCTCACGACCTTCATCGGCTCGCTTGCCCGCCACGTCGAAGACTACGGCGCTTATCTGCCGCTGGCGGCCGAGTAGCCTTTCCTAGAAACCAGGAAGAACCGGCAAGGGTGCCGTCCAGCAAGGTGCTGGCGACGCTTGGTATTTTCTGTCGGGGAGGTTCAAAAAAAACCGCGCCAACGGCGCGGTCAAGTCTAGGGAGGAAACACCCAAGGAGGGTATTTACAGTCACAGGTGACTGCAGGAAAACCATAATATTGCACTGCACAAATGTCAAGTTTGCCGGTGAAAACTTTTGCATTGCGTCAAAAGTTTTTCAGCCGGAAACGGCGAATCAACCGATTGAATTCGGCAAAGCCGCGTTTGAAGCGTAAAGCGGCCGTGGTGCAGTGCGAAACGCTCCTGCCCTGACGCCGACGCCGCCCGCAGATGGGCGTGCTCGGTCGTTTGCCTTTCGACAAATTTCGTCTATTCAGGACGTACCTTCCTCCATGTTTTTCAGAGAGATCGCCATGTTGCCTGACCGCGCCTTCTTCGATCGTCTTGCAGATGCCGCCAAGGCGGAAACCCTGCCGCGCTTTCGGATCGGGACCAGCGTCGTCAACAAGCTCGAAAGCGGCTTCGATCCGGTGACGGAAGCGGACCAATCGGCTGAAGCGGCGATCCGTGCGCTGATCGAGGCGCATTTTCCGGAGCACGGCATTCTTGGCGAAGAGCACGGCAATGTCGGTCTCGACCGCGAATATGTCTGGGTCATCGACCCGATCGACGGCACGCGCGCCTTCATTTCCGGCCTGCCGGTCTGGGGCACGCTGGTGGGCCTCTATCGCAATGGCGATGCGGTCATGGGCCTGATGGACCAGCCTTTCACCGGCGAGCGCTACTTCGCCGACGGCACGAAATCGATCTACCGTGGACCGGGTGGCGAGCAGGTGCTTTCGACGCGCGCCTGCAAGTCGCTGGACGACGCGGTGTTGTTCACCACCTCGCCGCATCTCTATTCCGGCGATCTCAAGACCCGCTATGAGGCGGTGCAAAACAAGGTTCGGCTGTTCCGCTATGGCTGCGATTGCTACGCCTTTGCGCTTCTGGCTGCCGGCCATGTCGATCTGGTGATCGAATGCGGGCTGAAACCCTATGATGTCGGCGGGCTCATTCCGCTGATCGAGCAGGCCGGCGGTATCGTCACCAACTGGCAGGGCGGCCCGGCGGAAATGGGCGGCGAAGTCATTGCGGCTGGCAATGCCGACCTGCACGCGCAGGCGCTGGAAATCCTGAAGGGCTAATGGGCCCTGCGCCTCGCGCAGCGGGCGCGGACATCCGTAAAATCAAAGTGTTACAGAGGCGTTCGTACGTCCGATAGGACGCGCGGCGTTGTCGGGAGCGCGAGCGCTGGCTTCAGGCGGCGGTGGTTTCGCGCGCGTCGCCTTCTTCGGGGATGACGAAGGCGAGGATCGCCGCCATCGCCTGGGCGCGATAGCGGTCCGCCTCGTGCAGCAGTTCATGGCGGGCGCCATCGATCGGGATCATCTGGGCGGCGCGGAAATTGCGCGCCAGCCATTCGACGGCGACATGGGGCACCAGCCGATCGGCCGTCGGTGCCAGGATGATCGTCGGCAAGGTGATGCGGGTCAGATGGTCGCGGCGGAGAATCCGGCGCATGGCGTGGAAAGCCTCGCTCAGCCAGCGCGCCGTCGGGGGGCCGAGCCTCAGTTCCGGATGCGCGTCGGTCAGCGCGATGTTGCGGGCGTAACGGCGACGGTCCGCTGTCAGCACGTTGTTTTCGAAGGGGCGGTTGCCCTTGTCGGGATGTGCCGGCAGGGCGCCGAGGCCGACCAGCCGCATGAAGGTCGCGACCGTCGCAATGCTCTTTTCGCCGAGCGCTTGGCCGCCAAGGCCGACGAAGGGGGCCAGCACCACCAGCCGGTCGATGCGGCTTGCAAGCATCGGGGCGAGCGACAAGGCGACGAGCGCGCCCATGGAATGGGCGACGATCGAGAAGGGCAGGCGGGTATCGGGCAGCACGATTTGTTCGAGGAAGGTGCTGAGATCGCGCTCGTAATCGGAGAAGTGGTCGACATAACCGCGTCCGGGGTGCGTCAGCAGCCGCTCGGAGCCTGCCTGGCCACGCCAGTCGAAGGTGGCAACCCAGAGGCCGGCCGCGGTCAGGTCGGAAATGGTCTCGAAATATTTCTCGATCGATTCGTTGCGGCCCTGCAGCAGCACGACCGTGCCGCGCGCCACCGGTAGCTTCGTCTTGAAGATCGCATAGCGGATCTTGCGGCCGCCGATGCCATCGAAAAAGCCAGCGACATGATTGTCCGGGATCGGATTGTCCGGTGTCGCGTGGAGGATCGAGGTCATGGGGTCGTGGCCGGAGGTGAAAGCGTGTTGATCGATAGCATCAAGGGATAGGCGGCAGGGTCTTCGCCGTCAAAGAAAAAAGCCGGAAACGGTGGGTGAAATCCGGACGATCACCGTTTCCGGCCGCTGAAGGGGAAGGGACATGTCACTTCAGCCTGGGCGTTGCGGCCCAGGATTTCGTTTTAGTCCCGCCGGGCTGAACGGCAGCCGAAGCCGGCGTTCATGTCGGGTTCACGGAAAAATCGTCGGCGGGGGCGTCTTGAAGTCGTCAAATCGCCTCCCCAAATCAGGGTCACGGGCGCCAAAGACGGGTCCGTTCACCGGTCCTGCCACTGCCAGAATGGGGTGGCCGACCAGACATCGCAAACGTTGCTCCAAGGAGGACACCATGCGTCACTTCGATTTCTCCCCCCTTTACCGTTCCACCGTTGGTTTCGACCGCCTGTTCACCATGCTCGACAGCCTCGGCCAGCCCGGTGAAGCCCAGACCTATCCGCCCTACAACATCGAGCGCACCGGCGAAAACGCCTACCGCATCACCATGGCCGTCGCCGGCTTCGACGAGAGTGAGCTTTCGATCGAGGCGCGTGAACACACGTTGACGGTCAAGGGCGAAAAGGCCGAGGACAAGGGTGAAGAAAGCCAGTTTCTCCATCGCGGTATTGCCAAGCGCGCCTTCGAGCGCCGCTTCCAGCTCGCCGATCACGTGGAGATCAAGTCGGCTTCGCTGAAGAACGGCTTGCTACATATCGATCTTACCCGCGAGATCCCGGAAGCCGCCAAGCCCCGCCGGATCGAGATCGCGTCCGTTGCATCGCAGCCGAAGCAGATCGAGGCTCAGACCCTCTAAACATCATGCCCGACCAGGGCACGAAACAGACCTCCCACAAAGAACGGCGTCCGTCAGGGCGCCGTTTTTTGTTGTCGGATCAATCGGGGCTGGATCAGGGCTGGGCTGTCAGGGCTGGGCTGGCACCGGCACCGCGGAAGCCGCCGCTTTCCGGGCGGCATAGCGCTGCGCGATCACGGCGCAGGCCATCAGCTGGATCTGGTGGAAGAGCATGACCGGCAGCACGATCGCGCCGATGTTCTGACCGGCGAAGATGGCGCTTGCCATCGGCACGCCGCTCGCCAGGCTCTTTTTCGAGCCGCAGAAGGTAATGGCAATCTCGTCGGCCTTGTCGAAGCCGAGCAAGCGGCTGCCATACATGGTGACCGCGAGCACAAGCGCCAACATGACGATTTCGATGATGACGAGCACACCGAGATCGGTCAGCGAGAACGTCTGCCACAGGCCCGACGTCACCGCCTGGCTGAAGGCGAGATAGACGACCATCAGGATCGAGCCGCGATCGACCGGCGCCAACAGTCCCTTGCGGGCGCGGATCCAGTTGCCGATCAAGGGCTGCAGCATCTGGCCGATGACGAAGGGAGCGAGCAGCTGCAACAGGATCTGCTTGATCGCGTCGAGCGTGACGGTGCCGTGGCCGCCGGCGGAAAACAGCAACCCGACGAGAAGCGGCGTCAGGAACATGCCGAAAATGTTGGAGGCCGACGCCGAGCAGATCGCTGCCGGCACATTGCCGCCGGCCATGGAGGTGAAGGCGATCGACGATTGCACTGTCGAGGGCAGCACGCAGAGAAACAGAATGCCGGTATAGAGCGACTGCGGCAGGATCGATTCCGGCACGAAGCCGATCGCAAGGCCGATCAGCGGGAAGAGCACGAAGGTCGAGGCAAGGATCGTCAGGTGCAGCCGCCAATGCAGGATGCCGGCGATCACCACGTCGCGCGACAGGCGCGCGCCGTGCAGGAAGAAGACCATGCCGACGGCCACCTTCGTCGCCAGTCCGAACCACTCGGTTGCCTCGCCATGGATCGGCAGGACGGATGCAAGCAGCACCGTCGCCAGAAGCAGGATCGTGAAGGTATCGGGAAGGTAGCGGCGCATATCAGCTCACTTGCTCGTTAACGAACGTCTTGCCCGGATCGCTCATTGTGAAGCAGGATGCAAGGAATAACAGTTATCACGAAATGAGATGATTCATGTTGGATCTCGTGCAGTTGCGCAGTTTCGTCGCCCTCGAACAGATGGGCAGCTTCACGCTTGCGGCGGAAAAACTGTCGCTCGGGCAATCAACGGTCAGCCAGCATATCCAGCGGCTCGAGGCCTCGCTTGGACGCACCCTGGTTGCCCGCGACACGCACCGCGTTTCGCTGACGGCGGACGGTCAGGCGCTGCTTGCCCATGCGCGCTCGATGCTGGCGATCGACGGTGAGGTGCGGGCGCTGTTTGCCGAAAGCAGCTTGCGCGGCCGTCTCCGCCTCGGGGTCTCCGAGGATTTCGTCATGAGCCGGCTGCCGGCGGTGCTCGAAGATTTCGTCCGCGCCCATCCGTCGGTCGACCTCGAACTGACCGTGGCGCTGAGTGGCGTGCTCTACCAGATGCAGGACAATGGCGAGATAGACCTCGTGCTCGCCAAGCGCCGCCTCGGCGATATCAGGGGCGAGCTCGTCTATCGTGAGCCGCTGGTGTGGCTGGCGCGCGATCCCGAAAGGATCAAGCGTGACAAGGTGCTGCCGCTGATCGCCTTTCCGCCGCCGAGCATCACCCGCAGCGTCGCGCTCGAAGTGCTTGACCGGAACCGCCTGCCGTGGCGGATCGTGTGCACCTGCGGCAGCCTCAGCGGCCTGACGGCGGCGGCCCGCGCCGGCATGGGCGTGCTCGTGCAACCGCGCAGCATGGTGCCGTCAGGGCTGAAGGAAATCCCCGCCGGCCTCCTGCCGCCGCTCGAAGACGTGGAATTCGTGCTGGTGCCGAGCAAGGGCGTCGACCGAAAGCTGAGTGCAGCACTCTCGGTCGAAATCCTCGCCAATCTGAGGACCCTGCAAGGGCAGGGTTGAGGGAAGGGCTCAGCAGCCGGCGACGAAGCGGTCGACGTCCTCGGCCTTGGTCGCAAAGCTGGTGACGAGGCGATAGAGGCCCTCGTTCTTGGCAAGCTTGCCCTCAAGATCGTGCGGCACCGGCCAGTCGTAGAAGACGGCGCCATCGTGCCTCAGCTTCGTCGCCACGTCCCTGCTGATGATGGCGAAGACCTCGTTGGCATCGGCCTGCCAGGCAAGCCGGCTCGACTTGGAGGCGGCAATGCCTTCGGCCAGGCGTGTGGCCATGGCGTTGGCGTGACGGGCGAGGTTCAGCCAGAGATCGCCTGCGAAGTAGGCGTCGAACTGCGCCGAGACGAAGCGCGACTTGGAAAAGAGCTGGGCGGAGCGCTTGCGCAGGAAGTGCATCTCATGCGCCTTGGAGAGGTCGAACAGCACCAGCGCCTCGGCGCACCAGCAGCCGTTCTTGGTGCCGCCGAAGGAAACGAGGTCGATGCCGCGCTTCCAGGTCATTTCGGCGGGCGTCGTGCCCAGGCTGACGAGTGCATTGGCAAAGCGCGCACCGTCCATGTGCAGCGGTAGTTTGTGCGCCTTGGCGACGGCCGAGATCGCCTCGATCTCAGCAAGCGAATAGACCGTGCCGCTTTCCGTCGCCTGCGTCAGCGATACTGCACTGGGCTGGCCGCCGTGGACGTTGTCGAGCGGGAAGCGGCGGATCTCGGCTTCAAGGCGGGAGGCCTCCATCTTGCCCCGCGGTCCGTCGACGGGCTTCAATCGGGCGCCATGCGAAAAGAATTCGGGCGCGCCGCATTCGTCGGCGATGACATGGGCCTCGCGATGGCAGAAGGCGACGCCGCCGGCGCGGTTGGCTGTTGCCAGCGCCAGCGAATTGGCGGCCGTTCCGGTGCCGACGAAGAAGACTGCGACCTCCCTTTCGAAAATCTCCGCGAACTTCTTTTCCACCTTCCGGTCAAGCTCGCTGGTGCCATAGGCCGATGCGTAGCCGCTGGCATGCGCCATCAGGCTTTCGGCGATCGCGGGATGGGCGCCAGCCCAGTTATCAGACGAAAAAATCATCACTTCTCACCCTGTTTCACCGTCATTTCGACGGCTTTTGCCGACCTTAGCCGAGTTTATAGCCGGATCAATCACGGTGAGAGGCCGAAAGGCCAACAGGAGACCAGTTTGAAACCAAAATGAAGAAAACGACGATATGCCGTAATTAAATTATAAAAGCCGGAAATTTCCGGCAATGTTCGGCAAAATCTTCTCCATTATTTGCTGATATGCCTCTTGCGGAGGGGGGTGGTTTCTGGCATAGAGCACATGAAATAGGACAGGTTTGCTGTCCTATTTCGGTCTAGGGACCGGAACAATCGCCGTGAGTGCCTAAAAAAGTGGCATCAGGCGTGCGAAGCGGGAGGATTAGCCGGATTTCATCCGGTTGTTATCGCCTGCCGTCAGGATGGTCGCAGACATCAGTGCCTGATGATGCCGTGCTTATTTGCGACCTGATCAGGATCATGAGACGATGAGTGCCCCGGCTTTTCGGCGTGCCTTTGCGCGCAACGAAGAGTCATGCGCGGGCGGTGCCATGCCCGGCGGTGCCGGGTTCAACAGGAGGGAAAACGATGACGGATCATTCGCCATCACAGCAATCTGGGCTCAACCTCGCACACGGCGTTGCGACGGCTGAAAAAACGCCCGCATTCCCGACTGGCCTGCCGCGAAAACAGGGACTTTACGATCCGCGCAACGAACATGACGCCTGCGGTGTCGGCTTCGTCGCCCATATGAAGGGCCAGAAGTCGCACCAGATCGTGCGCGACGGCCTCTTCATGCTTGAAAACCTGACGCACCGCGGTGCCGTCGGCGCCGACCCGCTGATGGGCGATGGCGCGGGCATCCTCGTGCAGATCCCCGACCGCTTCTTCCGCGAGGAAATGGCGAAGCAAGGCATCACCCTGCCGAAGGCCGGCGAATATGCCGTCGGTCACATCTTCATGCCGCAGGACGATGCGCTCGTCGAACACTTCAAGCAGGTGATCAAGGACGTCGTTACCGAAGAGGGGCAGGTGCTGATCGGCTACCGCGACGTGCCGGTCGACAACGCGTCGCTGTCGAAGGCGCCGGAAATCGCCGCAACCGAGCCGCGCCATGTCCAGATCTTCATCGGTGCCGGTCGCGATGCTGCAACGAACCCGGAGTTCGAGCGCCGTCTCTTTACCCTGCGCAAGGTGATCTCCAACCGCATCTATGACGAATACAAGGGCGAGGAGAGCAACTTCTATCCCGTGTCGCTGTCGTCCTCGACGATCGTCTACAAGGGCATGTTCCTCGCCTACCAGGTCGGCGCCTATTACAAGGACCTGTCCGATCCGCGGTTCGAAAGCGCGGTTGCGCTCGTGCACCAGCGCTTCTCGACCAACACCTTCCCGTCGTGGAAGCTTGCGCATCCCTACCGCATGGTGGCGCATAACGGCGAAATCAACACGCTGCGCGGCAACGTCAACTGGATGGCGGCGCGCCAGGCCTCGGTTTCCTCGCCGCTCTTCGGCGACGACATCTCCAAGCTCTGGCCGATCTCCTACGAGGGCCAGTCGGACACCGCCTGCTTCGACAACGCGCTCGAATTCCTCGTGCAGGGCGGCTACTCGCTGTCGCACGCCGTCATGATGCTGATCCCCGAGGCCTGGGCCGGCAACCAGCTGATGTCGCCTGAGCGAAAGGCGTTCTACGAATACCATGCGGCGCTGATGGAGCCGTGGGACGGCCCGGCCGCGGTCGCCTTTACCGACGGTCGCCAGGTCGGCGCGACGCTCGACCGCAACGGTCTGCGTCCGGCCCGCTACATCGTCACCTCGGACGACCGCGTCATCCTCGCGTCGGAAGCCGGCGTGCTGCCGGTCGACGAAGACAAGATCGTCAAGAAGTGGCGCCTGCAGCCGGGCAAGATGCTCCTGATCGACATGGAGCAGGGCCGCATCATCTCCGACGAGGAGGTGAAGTCCTCGCTCGCGCAGAAGCACCCCTACAGCAAGTGGCTCGAAGACACCCAGCTGATCCTCGAGGAGCTGAAGCCGGTGGAGCCGCGTGCGCTGCGTCGCGACGTGTCCCTGATCGACCGCCAGCAGGCCTTCGGCTACACGCTCGAAGACACCAAGATCCTGATGTCGCCGATGGCGACGACCGGCCAGGAAGCAATCGGCTCGATGGGCACCGACACGCCGATCTCGGCGATGTCGGACAAGCGCAAGCTGCTCTACACCTATTTCAAGCAGAACTTTGCGCAGGTCACCAACCCGCCGATCGACCCGATCCGCGAAGAGCTGGTGATGAGCCTCGTCTCCTTCATCGGCCCGCGTCCGAACATCCTCGACCACGAGGGCATGGCGCATGCCAAGCGTCTTGAAGTGCGCCAGCCGATCCTGACCAATGGCGATCTCGAAAAGATCCGTTCGATCGGTCACACCGAGGATCGTTTCGACACCAAGACGCTCGACTTTACCTATGACATTTCGCGCGGTGCCGAAGGCATGCCCGAAATGCTCGACCGGCTCTGCGAGCGTGCGGAAGCGGCGGTAAAGGGCGGCTACAACATCATCGTGCTGTCGGACCGTCAGGTTGGTCCGGACCGCGTGGCGATCCCGGCGCTGCTTGCGACCGCCGCCGTGCACCACCACCTGATCCGCAAGGGTCTGCGCACCTCGGTCGGCATCGTGCTGGAATCCGGCGAACCGCGCGAAGTGCATCAGTTCTGCCTGCTCGCCGGCTACGGCGCCGAGGCGATCAACCCCTACCTCGCCTTCGATACGCTCACCGACATGCACAAGCGCGGCGAGTTCCCCAAGGAAGTCGACGGCAGCGAAGTGGTCTACCGCTACATCAAGGCCGTCGGTAAGGGCATCCTCAAGGTCATGTCCAAGATGGGCATCTCGACCTACCAGTCCTATTGCGGCGCGCAGATCTTCGACGCCGTCGGCCTGTCGTCGAAGCTTGTCGACCAGTTCTTCTTCGGCACGGCGACGACGATTGAAGGCATCGGCCTCGAAGAGATCGCCGCCGAAACCGTCGCCCGCCACAAGGCGGCCTTCGGTGCCGACCCGGTTCTCGCCAACTCGCTCGACATCGGCGGCGAATATGCCTTCCGCATGCGCGGAGAAAGCCACGCCTGGACGCCCGACGCGATCGCCTCGCTGCAGCACGCAGTTCGCGGCAACGCAGAGGACCGCTACCGCGAGTTCGCCGAGATGGTGAACAACTCGGCGCTGCGCATGAACACCATCCGTGGCCTGTTCACGATCAAGAGCGCCGAGGCCCTTGGCCGCAAGCCGATCTCGGTCGACGAGGTCGAGCCGGCCGTCGATATCGTCAAGCGCTTCTCGACCGGGGCCATGTCCTTCGGCTCGATCAGTCGCGAGGCGCATACGACGCTGGCGATCGCCATGAACCGGATCGGCGGCAAGTCGAACACCGGCGAAGGGGGCGAGGAAAGCGACCGCTACCTGCCGCTGCCCGATGGTTCGATGAACCCGGAACGTTCGGCGATCAAGCAGATCGCGTCGGGCCGCTTCGGCGTGACCACCGAGTATCTGGTCAATGCCGACATGCTGCAGATCAAGGTGGCGCAAGGGGCCAAGCCCGGCGAAGGCGGGCAGCTGCCCGGCCACAAGGTCGATGCGACGGTTGCCAAGACCAGGCACTCGACCCCGGGCGTCGGCCTGATCTCGCCGCCGCCGCACCACGACATCTATTCGATCGAAGACCTGGCGCAGCTGATCTACGATCTGAAGAACGTCAATCCGGAAGCCGACGTTTCGGTCAAGCTCGTCTCGGAAGTAGGCGTCGGCACGGTTGCCGCCGGCGTTGCCAAGGCGCGCGCCGACCACATCACCGTCGCGGGCTTCGACGGCGGTACCGGCGCTTCGCCGCTCACCTCGCTGAAGCACGCCGGCAGCCCCTGGGAAATCGGCCTGGCCGAGACCCAGCAGACGCTGGTACTGAACGGCCTGCGTTCGCGCGTCGCCCTTCAGGTCGACGGTGGTCTGAAGACCGGCCGCGACGTCATCATCGGCGCGCTGCTCGGTGCCGACGAGTTCGGCTTCGCCACCGCCCCGCTGATCGCCGCCGGCTGCATCATGATGCGCAAGTGCCACCTCAACACCTGTCCCGTCGGCGTTGCGACCCAGGATCCGGTGCTGCGCAAGCGCTTCAAGGGCACGGCCGAGCACGTCATCAACTACTTCTTCTTCGTGGCCGAGGAAGTGCGCGAGATCCTGGCATCGCTCGGCGTCAAGAAGCTCAACGAAATCGTCGGCGCTTCGGAACTGCTCGAAAAGGATAGTGCGCTCGCGCACTGGAAGGCCAATGGCCTCGACTTCTCGAAGATCTTCCACAAGGTGGAAGCCAAGAAGGAAGAGACTTACTGGACCACGCGCCAGCAGCACCCGATCGACGATGTTCTCGATCGCAAGCTGATCAAGGAAGCGGCGGTCGCGCTCGAAACCAAGGCTCCGGTCAAGATCGAAGCCGAAATCAAGAACGTCGACCGTTCGGCCGGCGCGATGCTCGCGGGTGCCCTTGCCAAGCGCTGGGGCCACAAGGGCCTGAAGGACGACACCATCCACGTGACCCTCAAGGGCACGGCCGGCCAGTCCTTCGGCGCGTTCCTCGCACGCGGCATCACCTTCGATCTCGTTGGCGACGGCAACGACTATGTCGGCAAGGGTCTCTCGGGCGGTCGCATCATCGTCCGGCCGCCGGAGAACGCGACGATCGTTCCGCAAGAATCGATCATCGTCGGCAACACCGTGCTTTACGGCGCGATCTCGGGCGAGTGCTACTTCAACGGGGTGGCCGGCGAACGTTTCGCCGTGCGCAACTCCGGCGCGGTCGCGGTCGTCGAAGGCGTGGGTGACCACGGCTGCGAATACATGACCGGCGGCGTCGTCGTCGTGCTCGGCGGAACGGGCCGCAACTTCGCGGCCGGCATGTCGGGCGGTGTTGCCTATGTGCTCGACGAGGAAGGCGATTTCGCCCGTCGCTGCAACATGGCGATGGTCGAGCTGCAGCCGGTTCCGGAAGAGGACGACATGCTGGAGAAGCTGCACCACCACGGCGGCGACATCATGCACAAGGGCATGGTGGACGTGTCGGGCGACATGACGCGCCATGACGAGGAGCGGCTTTACCAGCTCATCTCCAATCACCTTCACCACACGGGTTCGCCCCGGGCGAAGGAGATCCTCGACCACTGGACGGATTACCGGCCGAAATTCCGCAAGGTCATGCCGGTCGAATACCGCCGTGCGCTTGAGGATATGGAACGCATGAAAATGGCAGAGGCGGCTGAATAGGAGGCCCCGGTGACCAAGGCTCCCGGTTCATTGCAGATCGGTTCGGGGGCCCTTCACGCGCGCTTGTCAAAAGCGCCTGTTCAGACGCAAAGCTTTCAGGATGAAACGATGGGTAAGGTAACTGGATTTCTCGAGATCGACCGGCAAGTGGCAAAGTACCAGCCGGCGTCCGACCGCATCCGCCATTTTCGCGAATTCACCATTCCGATGTCAGAACCGGAAGTGCAGAAGCAGGCCGCACGCTGCATGGACTGTGGCATCCCCTATTGCCACGGCCCGACCGGCTGCCCGGTGCACAACCAGATCCCGGACTGGAACGACCTCGTCTACAACGGCAACTGGGACGAGGCGATCCGCAACCTGCATTCGACCAACAACTTCCCGGAATTCACCGGTCGCGTCTGCCCGGCGCCGTGCGAGGAAGCCTGCACGCTGAACCTTGAAGACACGCCGGTCGCGATCAAGACCGTCGAGCAGGCGATCGCCGACAAGGCCTATGAGATGGGCTACATCGTGCCGCAGCCGGCCGTCACCAAGACCGGCAAGAAGGTCGCGGTCATCGGCTCGGGTCCTGCCGGCATGGCATCGGCCCAGCAGCTTGCCCGTGCCGGCCATGAGGTTCACGTCTACGAACGCGAAACCAAGCCCGGCGGCCTGCTGCGCTACGGTATCCCGGACTTCAAGATGGAAAAGAACTTCATTGATCGCCGCGTCGATCAGATGCGCGGCGAAGGGGTCACTTTCCATTGCGGCATCAATGTCGGCGTCGATGTCCCGATGCAGCGCCTGCTCGACGATCACGACGCCGTGCTCTACTGCGGCGGCTCCGAGACCCCGCGTGATGCGGGCATCCCGGGCGTCCAGTTCGCCGGCGTTCATGACGCGATGCCCTATCTGGTGCAGCAGAACCGCCGCGTCGGTCGCGAGAACATCGACAGCGTCGGCTGGCCGTCGCAGCCGATCCTTGCCGGCGGCAAGCACATCGTCGTCGTCGGCGGTGGCGATACCGCGTCCGACTGCGTCGGCACCGCTTTCCGCCAGGGCGCGGTCAAGGTGACCCAGCTCGACATCCGCCCGCAGCCGCCGGAAAAGGAAGACAAGCTTGCCGTCTGGCCGTTCTGGGCAACCAAGATGCGCACCTCCTCCAGCCAGGCCGAAGGTGCGATCCGCGAGTTCCAGGTGGCGACGCTCGAATTCATCGGCGACGAGGACGGTAATCTCACCGGCGTGAAGTGCTGCCAGGTGGATGATCGCCGCAAGCCGGTCGCCGGCACGGAGTTCATCATCAAGGCCGATCTCGCTTTCATCGCCATCGGTTTCAGCGGTCCCTTCACCAACAGCGTGATCAAGGACCTCGGCGACAAGCTGACGCTCAACACCGACCGCCGCGGCTCGACCAACGTCGTTGCCAACGAGCGTGACTACAAGACCTCGGTCGACAAGCTTTGGACCGCCGGCGACGTGCGCCGCGGCCAGTCGCTCGTCGTCTGGGCGATCCGCGAAGGCCGCCAGGCGGCGCGCGCGATCGACGAGGCGCTGATGGGTTCGACCACCCTGCCGCGCTAAGCAAGTTCACTCCCAAGCATGAAAAAAGCCCCGCAGCGATGCGGGGCTTTTTTTGTGGCCGGGCCAGAAGGCCGAGTGTTCGTCGATCTAGTTGCGGATCACCGGGTTGCTGATCACCGTGCTCGGTTTCGACAAGCGGAAGTCATCGACGCGGCCGACCGGGGCGGCGGCGACGTCGCCCTTGCCCACCAGCAGGTCGCGCGGGCTCTTGCCGTTGCCCTTGTCCGGTGCTGCGCTGCCGAGCAGGGATGCGGCGCCGTCGAGAGCCGGATCGGTCAGCCCGATCGGCTGGGTCTTGACGATATCCTCGTTGCCGAGCGGTGCGGTCACCACAAGGTCCTTGAGTTCGTCGGCGCCCGGTACGTTCTTGTCGGTCGCGGCGGCATCGCCGAGCAGCCGGCGGATGTCCTTCTCCACATAGAAGGCGAGCTTGCGCTTGCCCGCCTTGGTCAGGTTGACGCCGTCGGCGCCGCGCAGGCGCACCTGCTGGCCGTTGATGTCGGACCCGGTCAGCACGAACTTGCCGCCCTCGTCGACGAAACCGTCCCAGATGTCGACGAACTGGCCACCGACCTTCTCGATTTCCTCGCGGTAGATGCCGTTGAAGGTGACCATGTCGGCGGTCATGGCGGCCGACTGGAATGGTGGCATGCCGACCCAGAGAACCGGCAGCTTTTCCTTGCGCGCAAGGGCTGCCAGCGCGTTGACGCGCTTGCGATATTCTTCCGTCCAAAGGTCGGAGCGGAACTTCTCCTTGGTGCTGCCGATCTGCATCTGCTGTCGGTCATTGGCGCCCAGGCTGATGATGATGACCGACGGCTTCACTTCGCCGACATAGCCCGGCAGCGTGCCGGGCCAATTGAAATAGTCCTCGCGCACGAGACCGGACGAGCCGTTCGCGCGTGTCTCGATGGTGATGCCGGGCGTCATCTCGAAGGCGGTCTTCAGGCCGTCGCCAAGGCTACCGGCCATGAAGTCGCCGACGACGAGCACCTTCTTGGCATCCGGCGCCTTTTCCACCACCACGGGCGCCGGGGCAGCGGTGTCGGCAGGTTTCGGCTTCTGCTTCTGTTGACCCAGGCCCTTCTGGCGCTGTTGCGGCTGGCGCTGGCGCTTCGGGCGCGGCTGTTCGGGAAAATAGTCCCGGTCCTCATAGACCGGCCGCTCGCGGCTCAGTCCGCCAAAGAGCATCTGGAACAGGTTGCGCCGCTGCACCCGCTCCTGCGCCTCGGCAAAGCTGGCGAACAGGCTGACGGTGAGCATGGCCGCAAGCGCGATCATGATCGTCGCAATCCCGAACGGCGTCCGGCCCTGTTGCCTGCTGCGCTTGCTCGTCATCTGCTTTTCTGCCCGTTCATACGTGTTCCGGCGGCGCCTGGCCGCTGTCACGGATCAGCGCGCCGCAGGGAATGCAGCGCGCCTTTTCGGTCTTTTATCTCACGGATACGCAGATCGTGAAACCGTTTCGAGCCTGCTAGTTGCGCAGCGCCCGCAGCAGCATCTGGGTCGGCTCTCCATCCGGCGCCAGCCCGTTCTTCGACTGGAACGCCTGGATCGCGGCCTTAGAGCCGGAGCCGAAGTTGCCGTCGACTTCGCCGCTGTAGTAGCCAAGCTCCTTCAGCCGGTTCTGCAACTCGAACTTCTCGCTGATATCAAGCGATCCGTCCGGGCGCGGCCAGCGCTGTTGCATCCCCTGGTAGCCGGCGATCTGGTCGGCAAGCAGGCCGACGCCGAGCGCGTAGCTGTCCGACGCGTTGTAGCGCTTGATGACGAAGAAGTTCTTGGTCATCAGGAAGCCCGGGCCCTGGCCACCGCTCGGCAATTTGAGTTCGGCGCGCGTGCTGCCATTGCGGAAGCCCTTGCCGTTCGGCCGGATGAAACCGAGCGACGCCCATTCCTTGAGCGTCTTCGTCTGGCCCGAATATTTCGCGGCATTGGCCGGCGGCGCGACCTCGTAGCCCCAGGTCTCGCCCGGCTGCCAGCCATTCTTCTTCAGAAGGTTGGCGGCGGTTGCCAGCGCGTCCGGCACGGAATTCCAGATGTCGCGGTGACCGTTCCCGTCTGCGTCGACCGCATAGAGCAGGTAGCTCGTGGGGATGAACTGGGTGTGGCCCATTGCGCCCGCCCAGGAGCCGGTCAGCTCACGCGGGGTGATATCGCCCTTCTGCAGGATCTTCAGCGCGGCGATCAGCTGCTTCTTGGCATAGTTCGACCGCTTCGGATCCGCATAGGCAAGGGTGGCGAGCGCGCGCGGCACGTAGTGCAGGCGGTCGTCCTTTTCCAGCACGGCGCCGTAGTTGGACTCCATCGACCAGATGGCGAGCAGAATGGTCTTGTCGACGCCGAAGTGTTTCTCCAGCGCGTTCAGCGTGCGGGCGTGCTTGGTCGCCATCTCCTGGCCGACGCGCTTGGTGTAGGGGTTCACGCGGGAATCGATATATTCCCAGATCTTGTGCTTGAACTCCGGCTGGTAGTTGGCCTTGTCGATCACGGTCTGGTCGGGCGACTTCACGCCGGCAAAGGCCTGGCGGTAGGTTGCCTTGGTGATGCCTGCCTGGGCGGCGGTCGCGTAAAACTCGTTGATCCAGTTCTGGAACCCGGTATCGGCGCGCGCGGGGGAGGTGCCGAGGGTGGCGGCGGATAGGACGAGGGCGGCTGCGATATGACGGAAAAACGTCCTGCGGTTTCTGATCATCAGCTGTCGGTTCCGTTTCTCTGCGGAGTTTCGGCCGTCATGGCCCGAATCACTCCGCAAGGTGGCAGTCTGGGGCCAGCCTCGACGGTGGGGGCAGTCGTCGGCGGCTCCTGGTTCGGATCCGGCCGCGCTTGTTGCATTGCCGGATTGCAACGAATCTACAGAAACGTGGTCAACAAACCCTTTACCATGAAAATGTGGTGGCGTCTTCGGCCACAGAAAATGTCAAGCCTTGGTCGTGGAGTTCGCATATGCATTTGTTTCGTCGGTTCATGCTGTGTTCAGCTGACGGCATAGAGATTGCGGCTCCATTACGGAGCGCTGTATGGTTCGGGACGGATTGACGTCCGGGACCATTCGGCAAGAGTTATGAGTGAAATCCTTTCAAGGAGGTATCGATGACCGACAAGCGTAAAGTCCGCAAAGCCGTGTTCCCGGTCGCAGGACTGGGCACCCGTTTCCTGCCGGCGACCAAGGCCGTGCCGAAGGAAATGCTGACGGTGGTGGACAAGCCGGTCATTCAATATGTGGTCGACGAGGCGCTGGAAGCCGGTATCGAGCATCTGATCTTCGTGACCGGCCGCAGCAAGGCCGTCATCGAGGACTATTTCGACATCCAGGTCGAGCTCGACCAGACGCTGCGCGAGCGCAACAAGAAGGCCGAGATCGCCCTTCTCGACGGCATCCTGCCGAAGGCCGGCACCACCAGCTTTACCCGCCAGCAGGCGCCGCTTGGCCTTGGCCACGCGGTCTGGTGCGCCCGTGATCTCGTCGGCAACGAGCCGTTTGCGCTGCTTCTGCCCGACATGATCATGAAGGGTGAAAAGGGCTGCCTGAAGGGCATGGTCGAGCTCTACGAACAGAGCGGCGGCAACGTCATCGCCGTTGAGGAATGCGCGCCGGACCAGGCGCACAAGTACGGTATTGTCGGCGTCGGCGATAAGGTCGGCGAAGGTTTCAAGATCACCAAGATGGTCGAGAAGCCGGCACCGGGTACGGCTCCCTCGAACTTCTTCATCAACGGCCGCTACATCCTGCAGCCGGAGATCTTCCCGATTCTCGAAAAGCAGGAGCGCGGTGCGGGCAACGAGATCCAGCTGACCGACGGCATGCTCAAGCTTTCCGACAACCAGCAGTTCGCCGCTTACCACTTCCGTGGCGATACCTACGACTGTGGCGCCAAGGACGGCTTCATCCTGGCAAACGTCGCCTTCGCGCTCGAGCGTGGCGATATCCGTCCGACCGTCGAAGGCCCGCTGAAGAGCCTGCTCGGCAGCCTGAAGTAATCGGCTTTCTCTTCTCGAAGGCAGAAAGGCCGCGCCCATCGGGCGCGGCTTTTTTTATCTGATGATCGGATTGCCTCAGCGGCGGAGCGTCAACCCGACGCCGACACGAGTGATGTCGGTGGTGTCGCCCTGATCGCGGGTGGTACGCTCGTAGCTGACATCGCCCGTCAGCGCCAGGTAGCGGTTGATGTCGTAGGTGAGGCCGGCGCCGGTGCGCCAGGTGGTCTCGTCCGACGAACGGGCGTTCGAAGGGTAGTTGCGGAGCGTCAGGTTGTTCGTCAGTCGCGCGACCAGGTCCGAGCGCATCTGGTGGGTGATGATGTTGGTGAAGTTGTAGTCGATCGAGCCGGCATCACCCGGCGTCGTCGACGGGTTGAGGTCGGTCGAAACGGCGAAGAGCACGTCGGTACCGCGTTGCGGCGACCAGTTGAGACGGCCATCGACCGAAAGGCCGCTGAGATCGCCAAGTCGGCCATCCTCGAAATTGTAGGTCTCGTAGCCGAGGCCGAGCTCGCCATAGAGCTTCTCGCCGAGGTCGAGCTCGATACCGCCGCGTCCGGCATAGGTCTGGTAGGAACGTTCGAAGCCGAGCGGGTCCTGGCGCAGGTCGTAGAGCGACTTGCCGACGGAGCCCTCGATGAACGGGATCAGCGCCGGCGACAGTTCGTAGCCGACGCGGGCCGTCAGCATGCCGGTGTTGCGGTTTCGATACTTGACCGACAGGTTCGTGCCGTTTTCGAGTTCGACATCGCCATAGGTGCGCCGGTCGAAATCGATGCCGACCGAGCCGCGGATCAGGCCGAAGTCGCGCTCGATGGCGGCGCCAAGGCGGTAGGTGTTGACGGCGGACTGGTCCTTGGCGTTCGAAATCGCGTTCGGGTCGTCGGCGTCTTCGCGCTCGAAGCTATAGCCGGCACGCAGACGGGCGATCGTTTCGTCCCAGAGATCGAGGCGCAATTCGGCATCGACATTGGCGCGCGGCTCTTCCTCGCCCTCGCCGGAGATGTTGTTCTGCAGTACGCCTTCGCCGGTGACGATCAGCTGATGCCGCGACCAGTCCGACGTCAAGGTGCCGCGAATTCCTGTTTCGAGATAGCCGCGGTTGGTCTTGGTGTCGCCGTCCTTGCGCCATTCGTGATTGATGGTCTCGCTGATTTCAGGGCGCAGCGTGAAGGTGCCGAGGCGAATGCCCGCTGCGCGATCGTATTCGGGGTCATAGGCCCGCAGCCGCAGGCCGTCGAGCGTCGGCTCGCGCTGGTTCAGGCGGAGGTAATCCTCGTTTGAAGCCGGTGTCAGATCGTCGGCGCTGACGGCGCCGGTCGTCTGCGGATCGGTGATCGCGGGTGTCGTGGCCGGGACGGCTGACGGTGCCGTGCCGGCAGTATAGGTCGTCGCCGGCGCGGTGGTGGCGGTCTGGGCGTTCAGGGACGCCGGGACAAGCAGCGCCGTGCCAGCCAGCAGTAACGCCAGCGAGGCTGAACGCCGCGCGTCTCCTTTGGTCGAGCGAGATGTGCCTGGCACCATATGCCGTTTGTCCACGAGCCTGATTGCAATCCTTTCGCAATCGTAAAGCGACGTGGTTAAGCAATCGTTTCCAAGCGGAAAAAACGTCGTGGCATCAGCCGCTTGCGGTTACGCCTTCGACGGTCAGGTTGCGGCCGTTGGTGGAAACGACGCGCACCCGCGTGCCGGCCGGCAGGTCCGGCCCCTCGACGATCCAGAACGTGTCGTCGAGCCGGATCCGCCCTCGGCCCTCGGCGATCGGCTTCTCTAACACCGCCGTGCGGCCGACGAGGCTTTCGGCGCGCTGGTTCAACAGCGGCTCGTCGGATGTCTCGGAGGTGGAGAGAGCGAAGCGGCGGCCGAGCAGAACGGCCGCCACCGACAGCAGTGCAAAAAGCACCAGCTGAACCTGCCAAATCCAGAAACCGACCTCCCAAAGGAGGAGGGACAGGATGCCGACGACAAGGGCCGCGACGCCGATCCAGATCAGGAACACGCCGGGCGCGACGAGCTCGGCTGCCAGAAGCACGAAGCCCAGAACCCACCAGCTCCAGGGCCCGAGTTCTTGAATGGCGCGTTCGATCATGGGTTACTTCCCTTGCGAGGGATCGGCCGGGAAGGCCGGCGTGGTGCGCGGCGTCGACTGGCGCGGTCTCGCCGGCGTGGTGTCGCCGTTGCCGAACACTTCCTTGGCGATGGCGCCGATGCCGCCGAGCGAACCGATCAGCGCCGAGGCTTCCATCGGCATCAGCACGATCTTCTGGTTGTTGGCGGTGCCGATCGAAGCGAGCGCTTCGGTATACTTCTGCGCGACGAAGTAGTTGATCGCCTGCACGTCGCCGGCCGCAATGGCCTCGGAGACCATCTTGGTCGCCTTCGCCTCGGCTTCCGCCAGACGTTCGCGCGCCTCGGCGTCGCGGAAGGCTGCTTCACGCTGGCCTTCGGCCTGCAGGATCGCCGACTGCTTGGCGCCTTCGGCGCGCAGGATCTGGGCGTTTCTGGCACCTTCGGCTTCCAGCACCTGGGCGCGCTTTTCGCGCTCGGCCTTCATCTGCCGCGCCATGGCATCGACCAGGTCCTTCGGCGGCGCGATGTCCTTGATCTCGACGCGGGTGATCTTGATGCCCCAGGGGCTGGCGGCCTCGTCGACGACGTGCAGCAGCCTGTCATTGATCGTATCGCGGTTGGACAAGAGTTCGTCGAGATCCATCGAGCCCATGACCGAGCGGATGTTCGTCATCGTCAGGTTCAGGATGGCGTTTTCCAGATGCGCGACCTGGTAGGCGGCCTGCGCCGCGTTCAGGATCTGATAGAAGGCGACGGCATCGGCCGAGACGCTGGCATTGTCCTTGGTGATGACTTCCTGGGTCGGTACGTCGAGCACCTGTTCCATCACGTTCATCTTCGCGCCGATCCGGTCGATGAAGGGAACGATCAGGTTGAGACCAGGCTCAAGCGTTTTCGTGTACCGGCCAAAGCGTTCGATCGTATAGCGGTAGCCCTGGGGGACCGTCTTGATCCCCATGAAGAGGACCAGGATGATAAGCACCACGAAGCCAATGACGACGATATCCATTCCGCCCAAGATATACCCCCTTAAATTGCAATCTCGACCTGTGGCTGCAGTCTAGCGTATTCCGTTTCCATTCGGAATCGGTTTTCCGCGGATTGCGCGTAAATTCAAAATGTTAGAAAGGCGCACTCGCCGGTGGGCGAGCGCGCGGCTCCTTCATCCTGAGGTGGTGATCGGCGTGCCGTTTTCAAGTGGGCTGGCGGGAGGCTCAAAGCCAGCCGGCAAGCTCCCGGCGCACGACGTGTTCGAGCACGGCCATGCCTTCGGCGCTGTCGTTCAGACAGGGGATGTGGGTGAACTTCTCGCCGCCATTGTGGTGGAAGCTCTCGGCCGCCTGCTCGGCGATCTCTTCCAGCGTTTCCAGACAGTCGGAGACGAAGCCGGGATTGAGCACGGCGATGCGCTTGACGCCATCCTGGGCGAGCTTTTCGACCGTCTTGTCGGTGTAGGGTTGCAACCATTCCTCAGGCCCGAAGCGCGACTGGAAGGTGACCTGAAGCTTGTCCTTCGCCCAGCCGAGCTTTTCGCGCAGCAGCCGCGCGGTCTTCTGGCACTGGCAGTAGTAGGGGTCGCCCTTGTCGAAGTAGCTCTTCGGAATGCCGTGGAAGGAGGTGAGCACCACTTCCGGCTCCCAGTCGAGCGTCGCCAGGTGACGCTCGATCGACGTCGCCAGCGCGTCGATGTAGACGGGGTCGTCGTGGTAAGGCGGAACGGTGCGCAGCGCTGGCTGCCAGCGCATCTTCAGAAGCGCCTCGAAGGCCTTGTCGTTGACGGTGGCCGTGGTGGCGGCGGCATATTGTGGATAGAGCGGGAAGACGAGAATGCGTTCGCAGCCGGCCTTCTGCAGCGCGTCCATGCGCGATGCGATCGACGGCTGGCCGTAGCGCATGCCCCAGTCGACGATCACGTTGGGCTGGTCGGCGAAGGACTTGGCCATCAGTTCGGACTGGTTGCGGGTGTAGGTCCGCAGGTAGCTTTCGTTCAGGTCCTTGTTCCAGATCGTCTCATAGGCCTTGCCGACCTTGCCGGGGCGGGTGTTGAGCACGATGCCGAACAGGATCGGGTACCAGAACAGCCGCGACCATTCGATCACCCGGCGGTCGGTCAGAAACTCCTTCAGGTAGCGGCGCATCGAGGTGTAGTCGGTGCCGTCGGGGGTGCCGAGATTGACCAGCAGGATGCCGACCTTTCCGGATTTGACGGAAGGGTGGTTGGCAGGAGTGGTCACGGCAAGCTGATCGGTCATCTTCATCCTCGTCGGGTCCCCGTATCGGGACGCCGCTTTCGTTCCTTCGGTTTCCAGTCCTTCTAAAAAGAAAAGCCGGCGCGGGGAAGCCCGCGCCGGCCCTGAAAAGAGAGGCAAATTGTCTTACTTTGCCGGAATCTCCAGTTCCTTGCCGACATGCAGGGCGCGCGGCGCCGGCTTGCCGTTGGCGTCGGAGATCTTCTTCCAGAGTGCGCCTTCGCCGTAGAAGGCCTTGGCGAGGTCCCAGAGCGTGTCGCCCTTGGCGATCACATGCTTCTGCGGGCCGCTCGCTGCCGCGGTGCCGCCAGCGCTTGTTGCCGGCTGGGCTGCCGTGGCGTCGGCCGCCGGCTTTGCTTCGGTTGCCGGCTGTTCGGTCGTCGCAGCGCCTGCGGCCGAAGCGACCTCGGTGATGCGGCCGTCGGTATAGGGCTTGAACGGCTGGTGGGCGGCGAGGTAGTCGGCAAGCACGGTTTCGAGGCCCGGACCGTAGTCGTAGGCGTTTTCACCCTGCGTCTTGAAGACGTCGTAGCCGTCGCCGCCATTGCGCATGTAGTTGTTGGTGACGAGCGAATAGGTCTTGGCCGGATCGAGCGGGACATAGGCCTCGCCTTCCTTCACCTCGACCGAGACGACGCGGCTGCCGACCGGCTTCGACTTGTCGAAGGAGAACTTCATGCCGGCCACCTGCGGGAAACGGCCGCCGGCTTCCTCGAGCTTGCTGAGGCCGTTTTCAAGGGCTGCACGAATGCCGTCGCCCTTGATCTGGAAGGTCGCAACGGTGTTCTGGAACGGCAGCACGGTGATGGCTTCGCCCATCGAAACGTCGCCGGCATCGATGGACGCGCGCAGACCGCCACCGTTGGTGATGGCGATGGTCACGCCCTGGCCCTTTACGCGGTCGAGCATGGCGTCGGTAAGCAGGCTGCCCATCTCGCACTCTTTGGCGCGGCAATTCTCACGCGAGCCGTCGATCGGCGCTTCGGTCTTGGCGATGATCTTCGAGCGCAGCTCTTCGATCGGCTTGCCGAGTTCGGCGACGCGGGCAAGCACGGACCCATCCGGCTTGACCGAGCTGTCGACGAGGATCGGGTCGCCCTTGGCAGATTTGACCACGCCCTTGTCGTCGAAGGTGACGACGAGGTCGCCGAGATACTTGGTGTAGGAGCCGGCCTGGACCACCGGAACCTTGTAGCCGCCGGGGTTGTCGACCATCGTCGGGTAAGGTCCCTCGGCCTTCGCATCGGTGTTGGAGAGCAGGCTGTGCGAGTGGCCGCCGACGACGACGTCGACATCCGGGATCTTGGCGATGGCCGCGAGGTCGCGCGGATAGCCGACATGGGTGAGCGCGATGATCTTGTCGACGCCCTGCTTCTTCAGTTCCTCGACGGCTGCCGTGGTGGTGGCGACGTCGTCACCGATCAGGATGTCCGGGCCGGGGGAGGAGAGTTCCGGCGTGTCGTTGGCAACCGCGCCGACGATGCCGACCTTCTGGCCGCCGACGTCGAGCACGAGCGACGGCTTGATGCGATCGCCGATCTTCGACTTGACGCTCGGCAGCACGTTGGCGGTGACAACAGGGAAGGCGATCTTGTCGAGGAAGCCGGCAAGGCCGTCTTCGCTCTCGTCGAATTCATGGTTGCCGACGGTCATCGCGTCGAACTTCATCAGGTTGAGGAATTCGGCTTCCGCCAGGCCCTTGTAGGTGGTGAAGAACAGCGAGCCCTGGAAGTTGTCGCCGGCGTTCAAGAGCAGCACGTTCTTGCCTGAGAGGTCCTGGCGCTTCTGGTCGATCAGCGCTTTCAGGCGCGCGACGCCGCCGAAGCACTCGTTCTTGCCTTCCTCTTCTGCCGAGCAGGTGGAATCGAACTTGTTGATCGATTCGATGCGCGAATGAAGGTCGTTGATATGCAGGATGTTCAATTCATAATCGGCGAAGGCTGCGCCCGAGGAGAGGGCAAGAATGGACGCGGTCATCAGGCCGGTCCGCACGTGTCTGATCATGATGTTCTCCTGTTTTGCCGGTTGTCGTCCGACCGCATCCGCACCCACCAAGAGGATCCGGTCCCCACGATCGGGGTGGCTTTGCCGGGGCGGATGTTTTCATCACTTGGAGGCGACTTCAAGCGCTAAAACCACGCCCCGGTTGTCGGGTTTACCGTTAAGGTTAAGTCGTGGCGCTGAAACGAAAAAAGCCTCCGGGTGGAGGCTTTTGTTGTTTCCGGTTTGCTGTATTAGCCGCGTCGCGCCAGCGAGAACTGCGCACCGGCATCGGTCGTGCAATTGAGCTGGTTCTGGGTGACAAGAGCGCAGGCGACCTTGGACTGGGTGTTGCGCACCAGCGAGGTCATGTTGATCTCGACAAGGGTCGGGCTCGTCTTGACGTAGTTGCCCGAGGCGAGCAGCTGATTGGTGTCGGTCGTGCGCGTGGAGAACGTGCCGCCGGCAAATGTCGAGACGATACCGTTCGGGTCCACCCAGGAGCCCTCGACGCCTGATGCCTGGCGTGCCGGCTGTCCACCGTCATCGATGATCCGTGGCGACGACTGGCAGGAGGCAAGCGCCGCCGCGGTTGCGATTAGGGTCAGAACGGCGAATGGCTTCATGGGCGATTTCCCCCGCGTTTGGGTCGAGCGGATTGTTTCATTCCGGCAGACCATGCCGCGATCATGAGTTGAAAGCAAGAGTGGCAGGCTGCAGGCTCGGGCTTTTCCGCCAGAGATGAAAAGGCCCGGGGCACGTGCGTGTCCCGGGCCGGATGCGCTTACGTCTCAGCAGCTTAGCGAACGAGGATGTTCTTGAACTGCCACGGATCCTTGGTGTCGATGTCTTCCGGGAACAGGCCCGGGCGACCGTCGAGCGGGGTCCAGTCGGTGTAGTGACCTTCGACCGGGCCGAGGTACTGCAGCTGCACTTCGAGGCACCGCTTGTAGTCCATCTCGTCGGCTTCGACGATGCCGGACTTCGGGTTCTCGATTGCCCAGACCATGCCCGCGAGAACCGCCGAGGTCACCTGCAGGCCGGTGGCGTTCTGGTAAGGCGCGATGCGGCGGGTTTCTTCAAGCGACAGGCGCGAACCGAACCAGTAGGCGTTCTTGTCGTGGCCGTAGAGCAGCACGCCGAGTTCGTCGACGCCGTCGACCAGTTCCTTTTCGTCAAGGACGTGGTGCACCGGCTGGGCGTTGCCGCCGTTGCCGAACATTTCGTGCAGCGACAGAACCGCGTCGTTGGCCGGATGGTAGGCGTAGTGGCAGGTCGGGCGATAGGTGACTTCGCCGTCCTTGTCGCGAACCGTGAAGAAGTCGGCGATCGAGATCGCTTCGTTGTGGGTCACGAGGAAGCCATACTGCGGGCCGGGGGTCGGGCACCAGCTGCGCACGCGGGTGTTGGCGCCCGGCTGCTCCAGGTAGATCGCCGCCTTGCAGCCCTTCTTGTGCTTCTTGGCGTTCTTCGGCATCCAGTTTTCATGGGTGCCCCAGCCGAGTTCGGCTGGCTGCAAGCCCTCGGAGATGAAGCCTTCGACCGACCAGGTGTTCCAGAAGGTGTTGAACGGCTTCGGGTTCTTGGTGCGCTGGGTGTCGCGCTCGGCGATGTGCACGCCCTTGACGCCGACCTTCTTCATCAGCTTGGCCCAGCCTTCGCGGTCGTCCTGATGCGGCTCTTCGAACTTTACGCCGAGGTCCTTGGCGAGGTTGAGGAGGCCCTGCTTGACGAACCAGGAGACCATGCCCGGATTGGCGCCGCAGGTGGAAACCGCGGTCGTGCCGCCCGGGTTCTTTTCCTTTTCCTTGCGCAGGGTTTCGCGCAGCGCATAGTTGGTGCGCTCGGAATTGTCCATTTCGCTGTCGAAATAGAAGCCGAGCCACGGCTCGACGACCGTGTCGATGTAGAGAACGTCGAGCTTGCGGCACATCCTCATCAGATCGACCGAGCCGGTGTCGACCGACAGGTTGACGCAGAAGCCCTGGCCTTCGCCTTCGGTCAGGAGCGGCTTCAGCAGTTCCTTGTAGTTGTCCTTGGTCACATGCGCGCGAACGTGACGAACGCCGTGGCGTTCGAAGATCTCGTTGTCGGCAGCATCCTCACGGGGCTCGACCACGATCAACCGGTTCTTGTCGTATTTGAAGTGGCGCTCGATCAGCGGCAAGGTGCCGCGACCGATCGAGCCGAAACCGATCATGACGATCGGACCGGTGATCTCGCCGTAAACCGGATAGGTGGTATCTGCCATTTTTGTCTTACTCCTGAGAAAACTTTCCCTGTGGCGGTGGGTGACTAAGCATGAGGAAGCGGCTGTGGCCGCTGTCTGGCTCGTACGAGTGTGCCGAAACGGCCGCTGTGCCCGTGGGGCACGCGGCGCTGTAGAGCATAGATTGCTGTCACAATAAAGAGCCGGCCGGTCAACCGCTATTTGAGAGTGTGCTTAACCGGCGATCGTCAGCAGTGAAGCAATCAGGCCGTCCCGCTTGCTGACAAGCCCCTTGTAGGCGGCCTGCGGCAAGGTCAGGGCGCGCAGCTGTTCGACGAAGGATGCGGCCAGCGCTGCGGCATCCGGCCGCTTGCGCAGCATCGCCAGCGGGTCCGAATAGATGCGGATGGTGAAGACCAGCGCTCCGGTCACAGGCAGCTTGCGCAGCGTCTGCCGTTCGATGCGGATGAAGGTGCGCTCCTCGGTCATCTCGATGGCACTGGCGGCAATGCCCTCGGACTTCGATTTCGGCAGGTGCAGCGCGCCGTCGACATTGACCGCCCAGTTGAAGCGCTCGACGAAACGGCCCGGCGGCAGATTGTCGAACATGCGGGCAATCAGCTCGGCATTGCGGGTGCCATGCTCGAAGCCCGGGACGGGGCCATGGATCTCGTTCATGGTGCGGCCGTATTTTTCGGCGAGCGACCAGGAGGAGGGAAAGGCGACATAGGCGGCGTTGAGGCGCCAGCCATCGTCGGTCTTCTGCATGATGGCAAGATCGTCCTGGACCAGTGAGCCCGAAACGGCCAGCGGCTCATCGCCGTCGAGCGGCAGGGGCTCGCCGCCGACGATCATGCGGTCGCCGTCGCGGCGGTAGATCTCCGGGTAGGCGACCGGCAGGTAGTCGAGCAGAACGTCGAGCAGTTCGCGCTGAGCGTCCTGCGTTCCGTCAGCGGCGGCGAACACGGTACCGCGCGCTTGCGCAAGCAGCCGCTTCTTTTCGCAGAGGTAGTGCTGCAGCTGTTCGTCCGGCTCGATCCAGCGATCGGGGTCGAGCTGGGCAAGGCCGATGGTGAAAGGTTTTGAAGAACCGTCGTAAGGCGTATGCTTCATGCTCAGCGGCCGCACCAAGGCTGTGATTTAACCATATCCCTATCGTTTCGCACGATGAAACGCTTGCCACAAGCTGTTCGTGCTATAGCTTCGCTAGAAGCATCCGCTTCGCGCCATAATTGATAGTTGTCCGACCCGGAGGCGTGACAGACCGTGACCGGTAGTCATCTCAAGGCTCTTGCGGCCTTACAGAGCAAAACACCCGTGCTGATCGCGCTCTACGACCAGCATGATCGCCTGCGGTTTGCCAATCCGGCATTCCGCGCAGCCTACCACGTCGGCCCGGATGAGAGCCCGACTTGGGAGGAAATCATGCGCCGGAACCACGCTGCCGGCCACGGAACGATCCTCAAGACCGAAGACATTGATGCCTGGATCGCCTCGACGATGCATCGGCGTGGCAAGGTTCCGTTCCGCGCCATGGAAACCGACCTGCATGACGGTCGCTGGATGTGGATGACGGAGACGGTGGACGCGGATGGCTGCATGCTGTGCATCGCCGTCGACGTGACGGCCATCCATGCGGAAGAGCGCGAGCTCAGGCAGGACCGCGACTTCGCGCTTCGGGCCGCCCAGGTGGATGAGCTGACGAGCGTTCCCAACCGTCGCTACACGATGGGCCGGCTCACCGAATTCATCGCCAATTGCGCCGAGAACCCGCATATGTGGGGCTGCGTCGCGATCATCGACATCGATTATTTCAAGGCGATCAACGACCGCCACGGGCACCAGCGCGGCGACGAGGTGCTGCTCGATTTCGCCCGGCAGATGCAGGAATTCGTTCGCCGTTCGGATTGTTTCGGACGGATCGGCGGCGAGGAATTCATGCTGATCCTGCCGGATACGACCATCAGCGAAGGTAATCGCATCCTCGACCGCCTGCTCGAACGGGTCAGAAGCTCGCGACCGCTCGAGAACATTCCGGAGTTCTTCTACACCTGTTCTGTCGGCGTTGCGGAATATCGCGACGGCGACAGCGTCAGCGATCTCTATGCGCGCGCCGACCAGGCGCTCTATCTTGCCAAGCGCGACGGCCGCGATCGCGTCCGGCGCTACACGCTTCCCGGCTCAGACCAGGAGGTTCACCCGGATCAGGCCCCGTAGCGAATTGCCGAGATAAAGGTTGCCGCGGGCAAGGTCGTCAAGCGAGAACCGCGCGACCCGCGCACGGCGCTGGCAGATGAGCTCGGTACGCAGCACGCCGGCAAGTAGGCCGCAGGCGATCGGTGGCGTCTTCAGGATGCCGCTGCCGTCGTCGAGGAAGACGGAGGTGATCGTGCCTTCGCAGACCTCGTCCCTCTCGTTCAGAAGCAGAACCTCGTCCGCCTCGCTCGCCGCAAACTCGCTGCGGGCTGCCTCATAGGTGGCGCGGCGACTGGTCTTGTAGCGTAGCAGCGGATCGTTCGACTTGAGCCTGACGGTGGCAATCCGCGCCCGCCAGACCGTATCTTCGGGTAGCGGCACAAAGGGAGCGGTCTTCACCTCGATATGGCCGTTCGGGAACAGCTCGAGGCGCACCCGAAGCGCGGTTCCAGCATTGCCGGCGGCCGCATCGACCGCCGCAAGCAGCGCGGCCTGCGCGCCATCTGAACCCGCGATGCCGAGACGGCGGGCGGAGCGGACCAACCGGGCAAGATGCAGGCGCAAGCGGACGAAGCCGACTTGGGGCTCGTAGCGCAGGGTTTCGATCAGCGAGAAATCCGTCATCGGATGACCGCATTGCCGGCGGGCGCGACATCGCCTTCGCCGAGCGCGATCCTATCGTCGCCGACGGCGAAGCGGGCCTTCAACAGGCATTCCTCGTATTCGGATTGGGCGGTGCTGTCGAAGACGATGCCGCCGCCGACATTGAAGACGGCATCGCCATTATCAAAGAGCGAGATCGTCCGGATCGCGACGCTGAACCGCATCACGCCGTTCGGGGCGATGAAGCCGATCGCGCCGCAATAGGCGTCGCGGGGCCCGTCTTCCAGGTCGTGCAGGATTTCCATCGCGCGCATCTTCGGCGCCCCGGTAATCGAGCCGCAGGGGAAGAGTGCTGCGAAGACGTCCTTGAGGGTGATGTTGGGCAGGAGCTTCGCCCGGACATGGCTCACCATCTGGTGCACCGTCGGATAGGTCTCGATGTCGAAGAGTTTCGGGACGCTGAGCGTGCCGACCTCGGTGATGCGCGAGATATCGTTGCGCAGGAGATCGACGATCATCCGGTTTTCGGCCTGGGTCTTTTCGTCGGCGCGCATGGCGGCGATGATCTCGGCGTCTTCGGCCGCCGACGCGCCGCGCTTGGCCGTGCCCTTCATCGGGTGGGTCTCGATCCAGCCGTCCGCATCGACGCGGAAGAAGAGCTCCGGTGAGCGCGATAGAAGGACCGGACCGTCGAGGGCGACGAGCGCGCCGTATTTGACTGGCTGCCGGTCGATCAGCGACCAGAAGGCGGCCCGCGGGTCGCCGGACCAGCGGGCGCGGATCGGCATCGTCAGGTTTGCCTGGTAACAATCGCCCTGCCGCAGATGCTGGTGCAGGCGGTCGAAACGCTCGCGGTAGGTCTCGAAATCCCAGCCGGCGCGGGGTTCGCTCAGGAAGGGTTCGTTCTCGGTGCGCCGCTGCGGCTCGGCGAGGGGATGGTCCTCGCTCGGCGCATCGAAGATGCCGAAGGACATCAGCGGCGTCTTGCGATTTTCCTCGGCAAAGCCTTCGAGCTTCTCTTCGAAGAGATGGCCGGCCTCATAGGACATGAAACCGGCGATCCACTTGCCTGATATGTGTGCGCGTTCAAGCTCGGCAAGACCGCGGACAAATTCGGCCTTCGTGCGGGCGGTTATGACGCGCGAGGGCGATGCGAAAACCGTGGTGCGGTTTTCGCTGTCATCCCGGAACAGCACATAGGGTGCGGTGTCGCTCATAAAGTCGTCTTGTCGATCGCGCCGTGATCCGGACCTGTGCCCGGATCAGGCCTTATCAAGCGCCTCGAGTTCGTCGATGAGCCCTTCGATCATCGACAGTCCCTGTGCCCAGAACGACGGATCGGTGGCATCGAGGCCGAAGGGGGCGAGCAGTTCGGAATGGTGCTTGGTGCCGCCGGCCTTCAGAAGCTCGAAGTACTTGTCCTGGAAGCCCTGTTCGGCGTTCTGGTAGACCGCGTAGAGCGAGTTCACCAGGCAGTCGCCGAAGGCATAGGCATAAACGTAGAAAGGCGAATGGATGAAGTGCGGGATATAGGCCCAGTAGGTCTCGTAGCCCTCGGAAATCCGGATGGCCGGGCCCAGGCTCTCGTTCTGTACCGACAGCCACAGCTTGCCGATATCGTCAGCCGTCAGCTCGCCTTCCTTGCGCGCGGTGTGCACCTTGCGCTCGAATTCGTAGAAGGCGATCTGGCGCACGACCGTGTTGATCATGTCCTCGACCTTCTGCGACAGCATGGCCTTGCGCTCGCGCTTGTCCTTCGTCTGGTCGAGCAGCGCACGGAAGGTCAGCATCTCGCCGAAGACGGACGCGGTTTCGGCGAGCGTCAGCGGGGTCGAGGCCATCAGCGCGCCCTGACCGCCGGCGAGCACCTGATGCACGCCATGGCCGAGTTCGTGGGCGAGCGTCATCACGTCGCGCGGCTTGCCCATGTAGTTGACGAGCACATAGGGGTGGGCCGACGGTACCGTCGGGTGGGCGAAGGCGCCCGGCGCCTTGCCGGGGCGCACCGGTGCGTCGATCCAGCGCTCGTCGAAGAAGCGGCGGGCGATATCGGCCATTTCCGGAGCGAAGGCATTATAGGCGGAGAGCACCGTGTCCTTGGCTTCGTCCCAGGAGATCAGCGCATTCGGCGTTTCCGGCAACGGCGCGTTGCGGTCCCAGAAATCCATCTGTTCCATGCCGAGCCACTTGGCCTTCAGCGAATAGTAGCGGTGCGACAGGCGCGGATAGGCGGATTTGACCGCTTCAGCGAGCGCGTCCACGACCTCGCGCTCGACGCGGTTGGCCAGATGCCGGCTGTCGGCGATATCCTTGAAGCCGCGCCAGCGGTCGGAGATTTCCTTGTCCTTGGCGAGCGTATTGGTGATCAGCGTGAAGGTGCGGATGTTGGCCTTGAAGGTTTCGGCCAGCGCCATCGCCGCCTTCTTGCGAACATCGCTCGACGGGTCCTGCAGCAGGTTCAGGGTGACCTCGAGCGGCAGCGTTTCACCGTCGACCGTGAAGGTGAGGCTTGCCATCGTCTCGTCGAACAGCCGGTTGAAGGCGGCTGCGCCCGTCATCGATTTTTCCAGGAAAAGCTGCTCCAGCTTGTCGTCGAGCTGGTAGGGCTTGTCCATGCGCAGGTCGGTCAGCCAGGGCTTGTAATGGGCGGCGAGCGCATCTGTTTCGAGCGCCTTGTCGAGGATCGCGTCGTCGATCCGGTTCAGCTCCAAGGAGAAGAACAGGAGATGCGCCGACATGTCGGTGAGCTTCGACTGCACGTCGCCGTAAAGCTTGCCGTTTTCTGGCTTCGACGTGTCGGAGAAATAGGTGAGTCCGGCGAAGGAGGCGATGCGCCCCATGATGTCTTCGAGCGCCTCGAATTCCCGTACGGCGGCGCCGATGCCGGCGTCGCCGCTCTTCGTCGCCGCGTCGGCCAGCTTGCCCTTCCACTTGGCCTCGAAGGCGATCGCGTCGGCATCGGCCTTCTTCATATCGTTGCGAAACGCATCCGAGGACGCGGAGGGATAAAGATCCTCCAGCCGCCAGGAGGGCAGGTCACCGAGGTCGGCAGCGGCGCCATGGCTCTGGCCGGCGGCGGCGCGGACAACAAATTGCTCGGGGGCGAAGGGGCGGAAGGTCATCGTCGGATTTCTCTCGTTCGTGACAGGAAGAGGCAAGCGATATGGGCCCCATTGCTATCGCCGGCAATGGATAAAATGCAAGCATTTCTCAAAACATGATGTTCAGCCCTTTATGGCACAGATGCCTGACGTGATTTGGCACATGAGGTTGGCCAAAGAGTACCGCGTGTCCAGAGCAGGAGGCTTCCGTGACATCACACATTCTGGTCATTGATGACGATCCGGTGCAGCGCCGGTTGCTGACGAACATGATCGAGCGTCTCGGTCATGTGGCACATCTCGCCGATAACGGCCGCAGCGGTCTGGAGCTGCTGGAGCGCAAGGGCGGCATGATCAATGTCATCCTGCTCGATCTCCTGATGCCGGAAATGAACGGCCACGGCTTCCTCGAAGCGCTGGCCGAGCGCGGCGTCGATACGCCCGTCATCGTCCAGACCGGACAGGGCGGCATCGAGACCGTGGTGCACGCGATGCAGGCCGGAGCCTTCGACTTCCTGGTCAAGCCGGTCTCTCCGGAGCGGTTGTCTGTGGCGATCGGTAACGCGCTGAAGATGGCGAGCCGTGACGGCAAGGTCAAAACCTCGCGCCGTCCGCGCGGTGGCGCCGTCGGCTTCGACGACATCGTCTCTGCAAGCCCGGCGATGATCCGGGTGATCGACCTTGCGCGCCGCGCCGCGCAGTCGAACATTCCGATCGTGCTCGAAGGCGAGAGCGGCGTCGGCAAGGAAATGGTGGCGCGCGCCATCCAGTCGGCAAGCGACCGGGTGGGCAAGCCCTTCATTACCGTCAACTGTGGCGCCATCCCGCACAATCTGGTCGAGAGCATCCTCTTCGGCCACGAGAAGGGCGCCTTTACCGGCGCGACCGAAAAGCATACGGGCAAGTTCGTCGATGCTGACGGGGGAACCCTGTTCCTCGACGAGATCGGCGACCTGCCGCTGGAAGTCCAGGTGAAGCTTCTGCGCGCGGTCCAGCAGGGCGAGGTCGAGACGATCGGCGCACGCCATCCGCAGAAGGTCAATGTCCGGCTGATCTCGGCCACCAACAAGGACCTGATCAACGAAGTGCGCGAAGGGCGGTTCCGCGAGGATCTTTACTATCGCCTCAACGTTTTCCCGATCACCATCCCGGCGCTCCGCCGGCGCAAGGAAGATATCCCGGTGCTGGTGCGCTCCTTCGTCGAGCGCTTCGCCGCCGAGCAGCGGTTGAACCAGCCGCTGACGGTGTCGAGCGGCGCGCTGGCGCTTCTGACCGCCTATGACTGGCCGGGCAATATCCGCCAGCTCGAAAACGCGATCTTCCGCGCCGTCGTGCTTGCCGAGGGCAACGAGCTGACGGTGAAGGATTTCCCGCAGATCGCCACCCAGATCCCCGGCTACGTGGTTTCCGATCGCGCCGGTTTCTCCTGGGGCGAGGCTGGTCCGGAGCGGGCCGCGGCTGGCGGCGAGACCGTGTCGAGCGTCTACCCGGACTTTGCGAGTGCGGCGAAATCCATGGAGGCGGAGGCCTCCGGCGACGCACGCATGGAGAACGCGATCGCCAGCGTCGACGAGGGCGGAGACGTGCGCAAGCTTGCGGAAGTCGAGGAGGAACTGATTCGTTTTGCGCTGAAATTCTACCGCGGCCAGATGAGCCAGGTGGCCCGCAAGCTCGGTATCGGTCGGTCTACCCTCTACCGCAAGCTGAAGGATTATGGCATCGATCCCGATAACCCCTTGAGAGAGGCGGCATAAAATCGACGCATTCACGATTCATTAGCCGTGCTATTCAGTCACCGCCGTTTAGACCTTGTTAGTGAAGTATTCACTATATTATAAGGGGCGGTGACGACTGTGGCAAATTTGCCATGCTGTCACCTTATTTGACAGTCATCTGAGACAGCGAAGCACGGTTGTCCGTCGGACGGGGATTGAATGCCAAATTTGTTCGGTTTTAAGAAGCCGCTCGGCTCCTTAGCTAGAGTCTGCGCGGCGGTCACCCGCCGGGTGCCGCAGGTTCTGACATCCGTTGCTCTTGCGGCTGCCCTCGTGACGCCTGGTTTTGCTCCTCCCGTGGAGGCCGCAGGCCAGACCCGGACACTGAAGCTCTATTTCATTCATACCCAGGAAAAGGCGCAGATCACCTTCAAGCGCAATGGCCGCTATGACGCCAAGGGCCTGCAGGAAATCAACCGCTTCCTGCGCGACTGGCGCCGTAACGAGCCGACGAAGATGGATCCGCGCCTGCTCGATCTCGTCTGGGAAGTCTACCAGAAGAGCGGCTCGCGCGATTACATCCACGTCGTTTCGGCCTATCGTTCGCCGGCGACCAACGGCATGCTGCGTTCGCGCTCGAAGGGTGTCGCCAAGAAGAGTCAGCACATGCTCGGCAAGGCGATGGACTTCTATCTGCCGGATGTGAAGCTGAAGACGCTGCGTGAAATCGGCGTGAAGTTCCAGGTGGGCGGCGTCGGCTATTACCCGACATCTGGCTCGCCTTTCGTTCACATGGACGTCGGTGGCGTTCGCGCCTGGCCGCGCATGAGCCGCGCCGAACTGGCACGCCTCTTCCCCGACGGCAAGACCATGCATTTGCCGTCCGATGGCAAGCCGCTTCCGGGTTATGACCAGGCGGTTGCCGACTATAAGCGTCGCGTCGGGGCCTCGGCGATCCAGGTCGCTGGCGGTGGCGATACCGGTCCGGGCGATACGGCCAGCGGCAAGCGTCGCGGCAACCTGTTTGCCATGCTGTTTGGCGGTGGCGGCGACGAGGATGAAGAACCCTCGGCAATCGCAGCCGGCCCCGGTACCGATGACGAAGGTGGTGCTGCGCCCGCTGCCAAGGTGCAGACGGCTGCTGCGCCCGCCGCTCAGGAAGCGCTGCCCGGTGTTGCCGGTTCTGTAGCCGCCGAGCCGACGGTTGCTGCCGAACAGAACATCAATGCGCCGGTTCCGGCCGTGCGGCCCGCCTTCAAGCAGGCGCCTGCCGATGCTGGTGTAGCCGTGGCTCTCGTGGCGCCGGAGAAGAACCCGGCCCAGGAAGCGCTTGCCGCAGCCCTGCCGCCAACCTCGGAAACGCCGAGCGAATTTGCCGACCTCGGTTCGATGAAGGTTCCGGTCCCGCAAATGCTTGACCGCCGCGACATGAACACGCTCGTCGCATCCGCCGATGCCGAACCGGACATGCAGGCGCTCGGTTTCGTGCCGGTTCCGGCCATGCGGCCCGCGGGCGACGCTGCCCTTGCCGCCGTTGCCGATGCGCAGGTCGTGATCCCCTCCTTCGCGGAGCGCCCGGTCGTGGCATCCGCAGAACCGCCGCGTGATGTGGCGGCCGAAGCCAAGACCCGTGTGGCGCTGGCCCAGCCGACGCCGGCTGAGCGCCAGCCCGTCGCCCAGCCGCAGCCGATCGAGATGGCAGCCTACGCGCCGCAGTCGGGCACCAATGCACGTGCCGCGATCTTCGACAGCGCCTTCGACACGCAGGCGGAAGCGCCGGCCAAGGGCGGCCGACCGAAGAAGAACGACGCCGATGCCGCGACCCGCTCGTCGGTGCGCGCCGAACCGAAGCTGACCCAGAAGATCATCTCCGAATGGGCGCTTTCGACCGGCCGCGTCGCAACGCTTTCCAAGCCGGTGAAGGCGCCGCGCTTCGTCAGCAAGTCCCTGCGGACTGCCCCGACGACGGTCTATGCGGCCGGCTTCTCCAGCAGCGCCGGACCAAACGTCGACACGGCCCGCTTCAGCGGCAATGCCGTCAACTTCATGGAAGTGAAGAAGTTCAGCACCAACTGAGCTTCCACCAAGCACCAGACACGAAAAAGCCCGCCGACCTGGCGGGCTTTTTCGTGTCTGTCGTCTGCCTTCATCTTACGCCGGCTCCGGATGCATGGGCGTCTCTACTGCGGCGTTCACGCGCGGCAGGCGAAGGCCGCCTGACGGCGGCCCCTAAAAGTCCTGCTTATTCCTCGTCGGCTGCCGGCACCATGCCGAGCGCCTGGAGGTAGGTGTCGAGGATCGCTTCCTGCTCCATGCGCTCGTCGTGATCCTGCTTGCGGATCGAAATGACCTTGCGCAGGATCTTGGCGTCGAAGCCGGTGGACTTGGCTTCGCCGTAGACGTCCTTGATGTCGTCGGCGATGGTCTTCTTTTCTTCTTCCAGGCGTTCGATCCGTTCGATGAAAGCACGAAGCTGGTCGCGTGCGACGCCGTGAGCATCCGACATGGTCTTCTCCTTGATAGGGGGAATGGAATTTCTTGGGTGCCGTGACGTGCCGCGAACGGCCGCCAAGGTCAAGGGTGATTGCGCAACAACGCGGTCATTTCCGTGGCAGAGGCGGGCGAAAAGACCCTAATCCCTTGATCACGACGGTTTGTGTCGGCGCGATCCAGCCATCATTTTCAAGCGGCTCACGCGTTCGAGCGAAGTGCGGGTGGAAGCCCGCATACGCCTTTCGTCATTCCGCCTTGGGCCGGTTGAGCTCGAACGCCGCCTTTTGCTCGGCCGATGCTTCCCTCTGGTTGCGCTCGCGCCATTCCTCATAGGGCATGCCGTAGATGATCTCGCGCGATTCCTCCTTGGCAAGCGGAACGCCCGCCTGTTCGGCGGCGTCGCGATACCAGTTGGACAGACAGTTGCGGCAGAAGCCGGCGAGGTTCATCAGGTCGATGTTCTGGACATCGTTGCGTTCGCGCAGGTGGTTGACCAGCCGGCGAAAGGCGGCGGCCTCGAAGGCGGTCTGTTGCTCCGGGGTCAGTTCGGTCATGGTCGCTCGTCCTCTTCATCATAGGCGCCGGTGCGCGAGATGTGCCGCTCGTAGCGATGCAGCTCGGGCATGGCGTTCAGGCTTGCCAGGATCGGCGCCAGCCGCTCTGCCCAGGCGGCAACGCCTTCAGCGTCGGCGATCAGGTCCTGCCGCACCTCGATCAGGGCGTGCGCGATGCCCGGCACCATGCAATGCCTGAACATCGTATCGCCGCGCAACGCGCCGTCATAGGGTTCATTGTTGCCGACGACGATATCGCCCGGCGCCTCGAGCCTGTCGATCAGCGGCAGCACGGCGCGGCCGTCGCTGTCCCAGAGCACGGCGGCGTGCCAGGGACGGGCGACGCCTTTCCAGGCCGGCGTGTAGGAATGGATTGAGATGACCAGCGGTGCTGCGCCATGCGCCTCCGCGCTTCGGCCGATGGTCTCGGAGACGGCGCGGTGATAGGGGCGATGGAACCGGTTCAGCCGGTTTTCCCACTCCTTCTCGGTGATGGGGTGGTTTCCCGGAATGATCGCTCCGTCGGAAATCCGCATGATCAACGTCGGGTCGTCCTCACCGCGATTGGGATCGATCAGCAGCCGCGAGAAGCAGCCAAGAACGGCCGGCGCATCGAGCATCCCCGACAGGCGCCGCACGAGCGCTTCGACACCGATATCGTAGGCGATGTGCCGCTCGAAGGCCGCGGCGGGAAGGCCGAGACTGCCATATTCGGCAGGCAGCCGGTTCATGGCGTGATCGGCAAGGAGCACGAGCCCGGTTGTGGGCTTGGCTTCGATAATCTCATAGGGAGAATAGTGTTGCATGCCGTTCCAGTCCGTTTCAGCGCCCCGTCTCGCTGATCGCACGCGTGGGCGTCAATCGCAAGAAAAACGCAACTGTTTAACGAAATCCGAAAGCAATTTACCGATTGTAATCGATTAGAGTTGCGTTGACTTTCGGGGCTGCCCGTCGCAAGAAAGTGCCACGCAAATCAAAACGGAGTTCCATCGGAAACCGTGTCCAGATATCCTTTTTCCAAAGCGAAGCCGGGGCTGACGACACTGGGAGGCATCCTCCTGTTTCTCCTGGCAACATCAAGCTCATTTCTTTTCGCCAGCGACGCACGCGCCGACTTTCGCGTGTGCAACGGCACCCAGACACTGGTCGGCGTAGCCATCGGCTACCGGGCCAAGGATGGCTGGATGACGGAAGGCTGGTGGCAGGTGCCTGCCAACACCTGCGCGACCCTGATCGAGGGCGAGCTTCAGTCACGTTATTATTATCTTTACGCGGAAGATGCGGCCCGTGGCGGTCGCTGGACCGGTGACGTCAACATGTGCGTTGCCGAGAACGAATTCAAAATCACGGGCGTGCAGGACTGCTTCGCCCGCGGCTTCCAGCGCATGGGATTCAAAGAGTACGACACGGGGCGGCAGGGAAGCTGGATGGTTCAGCTTTCGGATCCGTCCGGCACGCAGGAAAGCCAGAATTGATGAAGCGGAACAGAAAAGTCAAAATCCTCGCAACGCTCGGACCGGCGTCTTCGGACGAGCAGATGATCCAGAAGCTGCACGAGGCCGGGGCCGATCTGTTCCGCATCAACATGAGCCATGCGAGCCACGACGTGATGCGCACGCTGGTGCAGCGCATCCGCTCGGTCGAAGCGCGCTGCGGCCGGCCGATCGGCATTCTCGGTGACCTACAGGGACCGAAGCTGCGCGTCGGCAAGTTCGCCGAAGGCAAGGTCGATCTCAAGGTCGGCCAGACCTTCACGCTCGACAACAAGGACGAGCCTGGCGACAACACCCGCGTCTATCTGCCCCATCCGGAGATCCTCGAAGCGGTCAAGCCTGGCCATCGCCTGCTGATCGACGACGGCAAGCTGCACCTGAAGGCCGAGAAGACCGACGGCAAGAGCATCGTCACGACCGTTGTCGCCGGCACCAGGATTTCCGACCGCAAGGGCGTCAGCCTGCCTGATACGCTGCTCGCCGTCGGCGTGCTGACCGACAAGGACCGCGCCGACCTCGACGCCGTTCTGGCGACCGGTGAATTCGACTGGGTGGCGCTCTCCTTCGTGCAGCGCCCGGAAGACCTGGCCGAAGTTCGCAAGATCGCGCGCGGCCGCGTTGGCCTGATGTCGAAGATCGAAAAGCCCCAGGCGCTCGACCGCATCGACGAGATCATCGAACTCTCGGACGCGCTGATGGTCGCGCGCGGCGACCTCGGCGTCGAGATGCCGCTGGAATCGGTGCCCGGCCTGCAGAAGCAGCTGACGCGCGCTTGTCGCCGCGCCGGCAAGCCGGTGGTGGTCGCCACCCAGATGCTGGAATCGATGATCTCGGCTCCGGTCCCGACCCGCGCCGAAGTCTCCGACGTCGCGACGGCCGTGTTCGAAGGTGCTGATGCTGTCATGCTTTCGGCAGAATCGGCCTCGGGCGAATATCCGGTGGAAGCCGTCTCGACCATGGCGTCGATCGCCAGCAACGTCGAGCGCGACCCGCATTATTCCAGCATCATCTACGCGCAGCGCACGCCGCCGGAAGCAACCGGCGCCGACGCGATTTCGCTCGCTGCCCACCAGATCGCCGAGACGCTGCGGCTCTCTGCCATCGTCTGCTACACCTCGTCGGGCACAACGGGTCTGCGCGCCGCCCGCGAGCGGCCGCAGGTGCCGATCATCGCTCTGTCGCCGATCGTGCAGACGGCGCGCCGCCTTTCGGTCGTCTGGGGCCTGCACTGCGTGGTCACCGAGGATGCGACCGACCTCGACGACATGGTCAACCGCGCCTGCCGCATCGTAGCCTCGGAAGGCTTCGGCAAGCCGGGCGAACGCATCATCATCTCGGCCGGCGTGCCGCTCGGCACCCCCGGCGCGACCAACATGCTGCGCATCGCCTATATCGGCTCGGACGGCATGAGCGGCGTCTGACGCCGTCATCTTTTTCGGACTGCAACGAGACCCCAGGAGCGATGATCCCGCTCCTGGGGTCTCGTGTTTTGTTGATGATGGGGCAGGTCGTGGGATGACGGGCGTCCCGGCAAAACCGGCCAGATCCCCAACGGATGGCCTGGCGTGATCAAAGCGACTTGGCGGCGGCGAGCCTTTCTTCGGCGCGCTTGACTGCCGCTTCGAGATCGCCGGGCTTGCCGGCCAGTTTCTCGACCGCGGCAACGACGACGTCGGTGACCACATAGTCGGGCTTGTGGCCGAGATTGCCGATCCAGTGCAGTTCGGCGCCGGGAATATCGCGCACCAGCCCGCGCGAGTGGATATCGGCAAGAACGATCCCGTCGCTGTCGCCGGTGATGATCACGGTCGGTGCGGCGATGTCTCGGTAGCGGGGCGCAGTGGCGGTCAGATAGCCGTGCAGATTGGCGATATCGCGAGCGTTGCTGAGGAAGGTCGAGGGACGCAGCACCAGATGCGGGCCGGTCTTGTCGATGTAGTCGGCCGGCCGCGGGTTGGGCGAAAAGATCGAGTGCGTACCGCCCTCGATGCGTCGCTGTCCCAGTGGCGTTACCAGCGTATGGGCAAAGAGCCAGCCGACGAAGGGCAGGGCCGTCAGGCGGTAGTACCAGTCGATGCCGCCGGGCCAGGGGTGGGTGGCTGGCGCTAGCAGGAGGAGGCCGGCGGTCTTGTCCGGATGATTGAGCGCGAAGCTCGCCGCAATCGCGCCGCCGAAGGAGTGGCCGACGATCACCGCGCGACCGACGCCGCGCTTGTCCATCAGCCTTGCGATCGCATCCGCCTGGCCACCGGGCAGGTCGTTTTCCGGCCCGCCGCGCTCGGAATAGCCATGGCCCGGCCGATCGACGAACAGCATCTCGGCGCGACCATCAAGCGCGGTTGCGAAAGCATGCAACTGGTCGAGCAGGTTGCCGCTCGCGCCATGAATGAAGACGACCGGCAGGAGGTCGGCCTGCCCGCCGGCCGGCAGGTGCACGCTGTTCATGCGGTAGCCGCCGATATCGATCAGTTCGCCGACATTGGGAAAGCGCCGGGCGAAGCCACGCGCGTGCCAGAGGCTGTAGGCGACGCCGGCGAGTATCAGTGCAAGGAACAGGAGCGTGACTGGGAACATCGTTTCTAATTGTCTTCCGGCGCCCGTCTTTCAAGGCGTGCCGAACCCTTGAGGCCGCCGAGGTTTATCCTTTGCCATCGCGGCCAGATGTCGTCCACGGCGCGCTTGCGGGCCAGCACGAACTCTGGCAGCGCCGCATCCCGGTTGTCTTTGTTGTAGCGGCTGTCCATGCGGTCGACAACGAGCACCGGAGGCGCGCCGAATTGATCGGCTGTGATGTCGATGATGAAATTCCCGCATTCGACCCAGGCATGGCTTTGCCAGGTCTTCCCCCAGCGGAAGCCGAACGGTCCGTTTTCAGGCCCCAACGGCCCGCTGCGCGGCGTACCGCAGACCCATTCGGCGCCGAAGCCTTGAGTGTTCAAGACGCGCTGCAGGAAGAGGCTCGTGCGACCGCAGGTGCCTTGCGCGGCGATCGCTGGGCGGTCGGCTCCGGCATGGCGATGCCATTCCTCCCAGATGGGCTCGACGAAACGGCGCGCCGCTGCCGCGATCTTCAGAAGCGACGTTCTGTCGGAGGGGAGGAGCGTTGACGGGCTAGGCAATCGACCGGGTCGCGCGTTGTCAGGTCTTGCTGCCGGCGAGTTTTTCGGCAAGTTCGCCCAGTTGTTCCTGCGCCTTGCGATCGGCGGGATAAATGTCCAGGAACTGTTCCCAGGCACGCATGGCAAGTTCATCCTTGCCGGAGGCGCCGAGGATTGCCGCCATGCCGGCAAGCGCGCCGAAGTGGCGGGGCTCGATCGACAGCACGCGGTTGATGTCGGCCATCGATTTCCGGTAGTTGCCCATCGTATAGTGCAAGGTCGCGCGGCGATTCCAGCCTTCGACATAGTTGGGCGCAAGGGCGATAACCTGGTCGAGGATATCGAGAGCGGCCGGCTGCTTGTTGTCGGAGATCGCCTTGTCGGCCCATTGCATCAGCAGGTTGACCGTGGCGCTGCCGGAATCCTGCCACTCCATGCGGATCTGGTTGGAAAGCTCGCGCGCCTTGTCAGGGTCGCGTTCCTTTTTCAGGTCGGCGAACAGGGTGTCGAGGCGTTGCTTCGGGGTGGTGAGACTGGTTGCTTCCGTTTGCGTCGAGGCTTCCGCCGCGAAGGAGAAGTTGCCAGCTCCCGTGGAGGTGGCGAGCAGGGCGGAACACGCCAGAATCAAGGGTCTAAAAACTCGCATGGCGAGCATGTTAGCTCGCCACGGAATAACTTCAAAATCAATTCTGGGACATCGCCTGAGCGCCGTTCCCAAGTCCCCTGACGGGTCTCAGCCCTGACGAGCCTTGAAGCGCGGGTTGGACTTGTTGATGATGTAGATGCGGCCCTTGCGACGAACCAGACGGTTTTCGCGGTGGCGGGTCTTGAGCGACTTGAGCGAATTCTTGATCTTCATTTTCCTGATCCGCAGGTTTCGGGGAATGAAAATTCGCCCGGTATCTCTAACAATCAAAAGCGCGCCCGTGAGCGCGCTCCTTTAAGGTGGGATGGCAAATACCGTGTCACCCCTGGTGTGTCAACCACAAGACGCCCCATTTTGGCGTCTTGCCCCGCATTTCTATGGCTCTCAGCCGCGGACGAGCCGCGTGACGTGGCCCATTTTGCGCCCAGTGCGGGCCTCGGTCTTGCCGTAGAGGTGCACCAGCACGTCATCCTCCGCAAGCCATGCGGGGACCGCGTCGAGGTCGTCGCCGATCAGGTTTTGCATGACGCAGTCCGAATGGCGACGCGGATTGCCGAGCGGCAGTCCGGTGACGGCACGGATATGCTGCTCGAACTGCGAGACGACGCAGGCGGCTTCCGTCCAGTGGCCGGAATTGTGCACGCGCGGCGCCATTTCGTTGACGATCAGGCTGCCGTCGGCGAGCACGAAGAACTCGACACCGATGACGCCGACATAGCCGAGCGCATCGAGGATGGCTTTGGCGGCGACCCGTGCCGCTTCGCCCGTCGCAGCGCCGATCTCCGCCGGGACCGTCGAAGTGTGGAGGATGCCGTTGCGGTGCACGTTTTCCGCCGGATCGAAACAGGCAACGGCGCCGTTGGACGCACGGGCGGCGATGATCGAGATTTCGCGCTCGAAGGGCACGAAGCTTTCGAGGATCAGCGGTACGCCGCCGAGTGCCGCAAAAGCGCCGGCCGGGCTGTCTGCCGTCGAGCGGAAGACGCGCTGTCCCTTGCCGTCATAGCCGAGGCGGCGGGTTTTCAGGACGCCGGTTCCGCCGAAATCGGCAAGCGCCGCTTCGAGGTCGGCCTGGCTGTCGACGGCATGGAAGCGTGCCGTGGCAATGCCGCAGCCGTTGATGAACTGCTTTTCGGTGAGGCGGTCCTGGGCGACTTCCAGCGCCTTCGGCGGCGGGAAGACGGGACGTTTCGCGGCAAGCCGCTCGGCGGCCCCGACCGGCACGTTCTCGAATTCGTAGGTGATGATGTCGCTGACGGCGGCAAGCTCGCCGAGCGCGGCTTCGTCGTCATAGGCCGCGACGATCTGGTCGTTTGCGACCTGGGCCGCCGGACAGTCGACCTGCGGCTCGAGGATGACGGTGCGGAAGTTCAGTCGGGCGGCTGCCATCGCCAGCATGCGGCCGAGCTGGCCGCCGCCGATAATGCCGATGGTGGTCATGCCTCGTCCACCGGATACTCGGCAACGGCAATGGTCTGCTGTTCACGCCAGTCGTCGAGGCGGTCTGCGAGGTCCTCGTCGCCAAGCGCAAGCACGGCTGCGGCAAGGAGTGCTGCATTGACGGCGCCGGCGCGGCCGATCGCGAGCGTGCCGACCGGGATGCCGGCCGGCATCTGGACGATCGACAGCAGGCTGTCCTGGCCGGAAAGGGCCTTCGACTGCACGGGGACGCCGAAGACCGGCAGCGGCGTCATCGAGGCACACATGCCGGGCAGGTGCGCAGCACCTCCGGCACCGGCGATGATGACCTTGAAGCCCTCGTCGCGGGCGCCCTTGGCGAAGCTGACCAGCCGATCGGGCGTGCGATGGGCCGAAACGATGCGTGCCTCATAGGGAATGTCGAGCGCGTCGAGCGTATCGGCGGCGTTCTTCATCGTCTCCCAGTCCGACTGGCTTCCCATGATGATGGCGACGGGTGGGGTCGTGGTGTCGATCACGTCTGTCCTGTTCTGCTTCAGGCAATGATATCGGGAATGATCTGGTCTTCGATCTTGCTGATCTTGTCCTTGATCGCCAGCTTCTTCTTCTTCATGCGCTGGACTCTGAGCGCGTCGCAGCCGGTCTCGATCATGGCGTTGATGGCAGCATCATAGTCTTCATGTTCCTGCCTCAGCCGCGCGGCGGTCAGTCTGAGTTCGGCCTGGTCCTGGTCCGGCATGCAAAGCGATCCCCATCAGCCCGGTTGCGAAGTCCTCCTCGAACCGGAATTTCATGCGCCGCTCTATCACATCTTGGGCGGTAACGGGAAGTTATCCGTCGTCATCATTTCGCCTTCGACAAATGAAAAATGGCGTGGCACAGTAGTAAGGTTACAACCATGAAACATCCGGCATTTGCGTGCCGGATGCAAGCAAAAGGAAGGGACTGCCAAATGACTGTTGAGGCTCATCTTGCAACGCTTGAGAAAAAACATGGCGCCCTGGAGCAGGAGCTCCACGTAGCGATGAATCAGCCGTCAGTGGAAGACGAACTGATTACCGATATCAAGCGAAGGAAGCTGCGCATCAAGGACGAAATCGAAAGGCTTCGCTCCTCGACTCACTGATTATCAACGGTATTTCCCAGAACCATCGGGAAGCGCCATCTCCCCTCTGAGTAGGCGCAACAAGGTTTAGAACCAATCCCCCACAGTGGAATATACGGATTTTTGGACCGGGCCTGACGCCCGGTCCTCTTGTTTCCGGGCCGTCGCTTCCAAGCTTAAGACCAGAACTGGTCGAGCCAGAGATTGAGGCGGTCGAAACCCGGCCGGTTGATCGCATAGATCCGCCGGGTGCCGCTCGCCGATACCGAGACCAGGTTACAGTCCAGCAGGGCCTTCAGGTGCTGCGATACGGCCGGGCGGCTGATCGGCAGGCCCTCGGCCAGTTCGTTGACGGTTTTCGGCGCGCGCCGCAACTCCTCCAGCAGGTGGCGCCGGTTCGGGTCCGCAATGGCATCGAAAGGGTCCGCGATCGTCATAGGCGGACGTTAGGCGAAATCTTGCAAGGCAGCAAGAATTTTGTGCGATGCGAAATGCTAATTTTGCTTTGCAATATTTCCGTAATACTTGGGTGGCGGTTCAGCCGGCCGCAACCAGCCCGACGATACCGTCCCACAGCAACTTCGAGCCCGCAATGAAGGCCATGGTATACATGAAGGGGTAGAAGATCTGCGGCTTCATGCGGCGAACGATAAAGGCGCCGCACACCGTTGCGACGATCGCCAGCGGGAAGAGCGTCGCCGAGATTTTCAGGTTGCTGAGATCCAGTTGCCCGAGCGCGAAATAGGGAATGAGCTTCACTGCGTTGAGGATCGCGAAGAAGCGCACGATCGTGCCGGTATATTCGCGCGGATCGAGTTGCAGCGGCAGCGCATAGATCTGGAAGGGCGGGCCGCCGGCATGCGCCACGAAGCTGCCATAGCCGGCGAACGAGCCCCAAAGCGCTGCCGGGCCGGCCCGCTGCGTCTTCGGCGCGATGGTGATGCCGAGGCGCATGCGCCAGATGTTGTAGACGTAGCGAAGCACGAAGAGCACGGTGATCAGGCCGATGATCAGGCGGAGCAGATCACGCGAGACATAGGCGGAGGTCGCCCAGCCGATGAGGATGCCGGCAATGGCGCCGGGCAAAAGCATGAAAAGCGTCTTGCGGTCGCCATGCTTGCGCCACATCCAGAGCGATACAAGGTCCATCGCGATCAGGATCGGCAGGAGCAGGGCCGCGGCCTGGACGGGCGACACCGCCATCGACAGGATCGGCACGCCCATGAGCGAAAGGGCTTCTCCCATGCCGCCTTTGCTGAGGCCGACAAGCAGAACGGCCGGGATGGCGATAAGGTAGAAGTCGAGATCCGGAAGCATGGGTGGCTGTTGATCCTTTTGCAGTCTCCGTCTATCGGTTTTCGGAAATGAAATCGAGCGCTGGTTTCGCGGCTTACGCGGTACAGCCGGAAATGGATATCTGAGCATGACAACAGAACGCTGCCGCCTGGTGCTGATCGCGCCCGACATGCCCGATGCGGCGGAACGTGCCAAGGTGCTCGCCGACGCGCTCAAGGGTGGCGACGTCGCCTCGGTGATCGTGCCGCAATACGGGCTCGACGACGCCGAGTTCCAGAAGCATGCCGAGCGCCTGGTTCCGGTCATCCAGGAGGCGGGCGCCGCAGCGCTGATCGCGGGCGACTCGCGCGTGGCTGGTCGCGCCAAGGCGGATGGTCTGCATGTTACCGGCAATGCCGAGGTGCTCGGCGAGGCGGTCGAGAAGCACACGCCGAAGCTGATCGTCGGCGGTGGCAACGCGGCCGACCGCCACCATGCGCTGGAGATCGGCGAAGTGCGTCCGGACTACGTGTTCTTCGGCAAGACCGATGGCGACATCAAGCCGGAGGCGCATTCGAAGAACCTGGCGCTTGCCGAATGGTGGGCGTCGATGATCGAGATCCCTTGCATCGTCATGGGCGGCACCGATCCGCAATCGGCGCTTGCCGTGGCGGAGACCGGCGCCGAGTTCGTGGCGCTTCGTCTGGCCGTCTTCGGTGAGCCGGGACAGGCGCCCTCCGTCGTTGCCGCGGTCAACGCGTTGCTTGACGAAAAAGCGCCACGGTTTGAAGATTAAGACGTTTCGATGTTGAACCGTCCGTCTTCCAGATTGAGTAGGGGTCTTTCCCTTGTCGCCCTGGCCGTTGCGCTGGCGCTGCCGGCGCATGCGCAGGAGCAGCCGAGCGACGGCGGTGATGCCGGCGTCGAAAAACGCGGCCGCATCACACCCTTCAACGGCGCGGCGATGCCCGAAGGGGCAGAGACCGGCGACAAGTCGAACGCGGCCCCGGGAAAGAAGCCGGGAGACGGTACGGCGCCGTCCGGGGGCGTGGGCGTTTTCGATCGCATGGGTGCGGAATTGCCGGCGCTACCGGCCGAAAAACCCTTCGCCGGCAAGGTCGACGAGGCCTATGGCGCGTTCCAGCGCGGCTATTACCTGACCGCGATGGATCTGGCGCTGCCGCGGGCGCAGCTCGGCGATCCGGCGGCGCAGACGCTGATTGCCGAAATCCTGCAGCAGGGGCTTGGCGTCGTGCGCAACCCGCAGCAGGCTGCCTTCTGGTATGGCCAGGCGGCGGAAAAAGGCGATCCGGCGGCGATGTTCAAATATGCCCTGATCCTGATGGAGGGGCGCTACGCCAAGCGTGACCGGAAGAAGTCCGAAGAGCTGATGAAGAAGTCGGCCGATCTCGGCAACGGCTCGGCGCAGTTCAACTATGGGCAAACGCTCGTTGCCGACAATCCCGGACCGAAGGGATTGAAGCTGGCGATGCCCTATTACGAGAAGTCGGCCGAGCAGGGCATTGCGGACGCGCAATATGCGTTGTCGCAGATCCTGGTCAATGTCGACGGCATCGAGGAAAGCAAGCGGGCGCGTGCCCGCGAATGGCTGATCCGTGCGGCGCGGGCGGGCTTCGACACAGCCCAGCTGGACATCGCCATCTGGATGATCGAAGGCATTGCCGGTGATCGGAACCTGGAGGACGGCTTCGGCTGGATGCGCCGGGCGGCCGAGGGCGGCAACGTGGTGGCGCAGAACCGGCTCTCGCATCTCTATGTCAATGCCATCGGCACGCGGCCCAACCCGGTCGAGGCGGCGAAATGGTATGTGCTGTCGCGCCGCGCCGGTCTCAAGGACGATGCGCTCGAGGACTTCTACCTCGGCCTGAACGAAGAGCAGCAGAAGCAGGCGCTGAGTGCGGCCAACAGGTATCGCCGGAGCTGAGCGCGGCGGAATCCCGTCGCCGCCGGCCGGCAAACATGCTATTTCGCTTGAACTCGCAGGGCTTTTGTGGTTCTGAAGCCGCGGTTTTGCTCGTGGCGCCACGACAGTGGCTGCAATGCGCGAGCGGAGTGAGACTTCACTCGGTTTTTTGACGACGGAACACGGTTTGCAGCTTGCCCTTGGGGCCGGCGATGCGCCTATGTTTCGTCAAGCAGGTTCAACGTCCGATCGAACGCGTTCGATCGGCCTTCGTTTTCAAGGGATCGCCAAATGGCCCGTTCAGCACTTCTCAATGTCATGGTTCAGGCCGCCTTCAAGGCGGGCAAGTCGTTGTCCCGCGATTTCGGCGAAGTCCAGAACCTGCAGGTCTCGCTCAAGGGACCCGGCGACTATGTTTCGCAGGCCGACCGCAAGGCCGAAAAGCTCATCCGCGAAGAACTCCTGAAGGCTCGTCCGACCTATGGCTTCCTCGGCGAGGAAGGCGAAGAGATCATCGGCACCGACGGCGCCCATCGCTGGATCGTCGATCCGCTCGACGGCACCACCAACTTCCTGCACGGCATCCCGCATTTCGCCGTTTCGATCGCACTGGAGCGCCAGGGCGAGATCGTCGGCGCTGTCGTCTTCAATCCGGCGACCGATGAACTCTACACGGCCGAGCGCGGCGGTGGCGCCTTCCTCAACGACCGTCGTCTGCGCGTTGCTGCGCGCAAGCATCTTTCCGATGCCGTGATCGCCACCGGCACGCCGCATCTCGGCCGCGGCAACCACGGCAAGTACCTGATCGAACTGCGTCACGTGATGGGCGAAGTCGCCGGCATCCGCCGCATGGGGTCGGCTGCACTCGACCTTGCCTATGTCGCTGCCGGCCGTTTCGACGGCTACTGGGAGCGCGACCTTGCCGCCTGGGACATCGCCGCCGGCGTGCTTCTCATTCGCGAAGCCGGTGGCTGGACGCACGATATCAACGGCGGCGCCCGCCCGGTCGATGACGGTTCGGTCATCTGCGGCAACGAATACATCGTCAAGGCGCTGACGGAAGTCGTTCACCGCCCGGTGCCGACGAAGTAAGTCGCCATCCCTTTCGTTTCAAAGCCTCCGACGCGCAGCCCGCATCGGGGGCTTTGTTTTTGGTGCGAAGCTGGGCGGAGCAACACGACACTGCCACAGGCCCGTGCCTAACTGGCGACCTGCAGGCCGCGACGCGATCGCGGCTGCATGCACAAATTGGCCCTTGAATCGATTTCGGTTTCAGGAATTATGCGATAGGCTCCGGGCCGGCGCGGCGCCGTTCCGTCAAGTGAAGCGGAGATACTCATACCCATGACGAAACTGCATCTGTCCGGATGGAACGGTCGGGAAGGCATGGAAGACGGCTACAACCCGCATAAGCTCTCGAGCCCCATGCACTATTTCTGGACGATGGTGGTCTTTCTCATCATCGTCGGCTTCGTGGGTGCGATCCTCTTCCGCCAGGCGCAGAATGCCTTTCTCGCCAATCCTGGCCTCAACGGCCTGATCCTCGGCGTCCTGCTGATCGGCATCCTGCTCGTCTTCAACCACGTGCTGGGTTTGCGTCCCGAAGTGCGCTGGTTCAATTCGTTTCGTGCCGCCGGCAGCGCCGACAAGGTCGGGCGTGATCCTGTGCTGCTCGCGCCGATGCGGGCCCTGATCGGCGGTCGCCAGACGGCGATCTCGACCACGGCGCTGCGGTCGATCCTCGATTCCATCGCCACCCGCCTCGACGAATCGCGCGACATTTCGCGTTACCTGACCGGGCTTCTGGTGTTTCTCGGCCTGCTCGGCACCTTCTGGGGTCTGCTTGGAACGATCGGCTCGATCAATACGGTCATCCAGTCCCTGGATGCCGGATCGGGTACGACGGAAGACATTCTCTCGGCACTGAAGAACGGCCTGTCGGCACCGCTCACCGGCATGGGCACGGCGTTTTCGACGTCGCTTTTCGGCCTTTCCGGTTCGCTGATCCTCGGCTTTCTCGATCTGCAGGCCGGGCGGGCGCAGAACCGTTTCTACACCGAGCTTGAAAACTGGCTCTCCTCCGTGACCGATGTTGGCTCGGAGCTTTCGCCGGCGCTCGACCTGCCCGCCGGCGCGCCGGTCGAGGAGCTGAAGAGGCTCACCGACCAGCTCGTCCGCCTCAACCATGAGGGCGGCGCGAACCAGCGCACGACCGCCGCCATGGCAAGCCTCGCCGAAGGTATTCAGGGGCTGGTCAAGAACATGCGCGGCGAGCAGCAGATGCTGCGGGACTGGATCGAAGCCCAGCAGGACGAAGCCAAGGCGATGCGCAAGACGCTCGACAAGCTGGCGTCGCGTGTCGGCATCTCCGACCGCTCGTCTGCGCATGACAAGCCGGCCGTGCCGGCCAAGGCGCGCGTGGAAGAGACCGGAGGGGAATGATCCATGGCGCTCGCGCGAAAAGGCCGCTCTCAGCGCACGATCGACTATTGGCCGGGCTTCGTCGACGCGCTGTCGACGCTGCTGCTGTCGATCATGTTCCTGCTGACCGTCTTCGTCCTCGCACAGTTCCTGCTCAGCCGTGAGATCAGCGGCAAGGACGAGGTACTCACGCGACTGAACAGCCAGATCAACGAGTTGACCCAGCTTCTTGCGCTCGAAAAGAGCGGCAAGCAGGATCTCGAGGATTCCCTTGCCAATCTGCAGGCGTCGCTCGCCACCTCCGAGGGCGAACGCTCGCGGCTTCAGGCCCTGCTCGACCAGGGTGCTGGCAGCTCGGACGCCGCCAACCAGAAGATCGGCCGTCTCGGCTCTGAGCTTGAGACCGAGCGCGAAGTCAGCGCGCGGGCGATGAGCCAGATCGAACTCCTGAACCAGCAGATCGCGGCGCTCCGCAGCCAGATTGCCGCCATCGAGGTGGCGCTTCAGGCATCGGAAGCCAAGGACCAGCAGTCGCAGACCAAGATCGCCGATCTCGGCCGGCGGCTGAACGTGGCGCTGGCCCAGCGGGTGCAGGAACTTAATCGCTACCGTTCGGACTTCTTCGGACGCCTTCGGGAAATTCTCTCCGACCGCGAAAACATCCGCATCGTCGGCGACCGCTTCGTCTTCCAGTCGGAGGTGCTGTTCCCGTCCGGCGGCAACGACCTCAATCCGGCGGGGCAGGCGGAAATGGCCAAGCTCGCCACCGCACTGCTCGATCTCGCCAAGGAAATCCCCGCCGAAATCAACTGGGTGCTGCGTGTCGATGGCCACACCGACAATGTGCAGCTTTCCGGCGCCGGGCGTTTTGCCGACAACTGGGAGCTCTCGTCGGCGCGCGCGACCTCGGTGGTCAAGTTCCTGATCTCGAAGGGCGTACCGGCGGACCGCCTGGTTGCTGCAGGCTTTGGCGAGTACCAGCCGATCGCGCCGGGCGAAAGCCCGGAAGCGCGGGCGCAGAACCGCCGCATCGAGCTCAAGCTGACCGAGAAGTAAGCTTTCGGCCCCGCGAGCGTCCCGTCGTCGGTGACGCCAGTCCGGCCCTTGAATTGACCTTGACGTACGCGTAACAGTTGCTGCAGCCATTTCGATGGCTGCGGCAACTTTTGCGTGTCAGGGCGTGGGGTGCCGGATGGGATGCGAGGGGGAGAGCATTTCATGGATTGCGATGTATTGGTTATCGGCGCGGGCCTTGCCGGGCTTGTCGCCGCAGCGGAGGCGGCAGCACTTGGGCGCAGGGTCATCGTGCTCGACCAGGAGGGGGAGCAGAACCTCGGCGGACAGGCCTTCTGGTCGCTGGGCGGTCTGTTTTTCGTCGACAGCCCCGAACAGCGCCGCATGGGTATCCGCGACACCCGCGAGCTTGCCCGGCAGGACTGGGCGGGCTCGTCGCAGTTCGACCGTCCTGAGGATCACTGGCCGCGGCTCTGGGCGGAAGCCTATCTCGATTTTGCCGCGGGCGAGAAACGCTCCTGGCTGCACTCGCTCGGCATGCGCTGGTTTCCTGTGGTCGGCTGGGCGGAGCGCGGCGGTGGCCTTGCCCACGGCCACGGCAATTCGGTGCCGCGCTTTCACGTCACCTGGGGCACCGGCCCGGCGGTGCTCGAACCGTTCATCCGGCTGACGCGGGAGGCGGAAAGCCGCGGTCTCGTGCGCTTCCGTTTCCGCCACCGGGTCGATGAGCTCGTGACCACCGACGGCCGCGTGACGGGCGCGCGCGGTGCGCTGCTCAAGGACGATCCGGTCGGGCGCGGCGAACGCAGTTCGCGCGAGATGGTCGGCGATTTCGAGATTTCGGCGGGCGCGGTCGTCGTCACGTCAGGCGGTATCGGCGGAAACCACGATCTGGTCCGCCGCAACTGGCCGCGCAAGCGCCTCGGCCAGCCGCCGGCGACGATGGTCGCGGGCGTACCCCATCATGTCGACGGTCGCATGCTCGAGATCGCCAGCCAGGCGCGCGGCGCCGTCATCAATGCGGATCGCATGTGGCACTATACCGAGGGGTTGAAGAACTTCGATCCGATCTGGCCGGACCATGGCATCCGCATCCTGCCGGGGCCTTCGTCCTTCTGGTGCGACGCCGACGGCAACCGCTTTCCGGCACCGGCCATGCCCGGTTTCGATACGCTCGGCACGTTGAAGGCGATCCGCGACAGCGGCCATGACTACAGCTGGTTCGTGCTGACGCGGGCGATCATCAAGAAGGAATTTGCGCTTTCCGGTTCGGAGCAGAATCCCGATCTCACCGGCAAGAGCGTCGCCCTTCTGTTAAAGCGGCTCGGCAAGAACCCGCCAGGGCCGGTCCAGGCGTTCATGGACAAGGGCGAAGACTTCATCGTGCGTGATCGGCTCGACGACCTGGTGCCGGCGATGAATGCGCTGACCGGCGAGAACCGGCTGTCGCTGGAGCATCTGCGGCAGCAGATCGAAGCGCGCGACCGGGAAATCACCAACGCTTTCTCCAAGGACGCGCAGGTGACCGCGATCCGCGGCGCACGCGCCTATCGCGGTGATCGGCTGCTGCGCACCGCCAAACCGCATCGGCTGCTCGATCCCAAGGCCGGACCGCTGATTGCCGTCCGCCTGCATATCCTGACGCGCAAGACGCTCGGCGGGCTCCAAACCAACCTGTCAGGCCAGGTGCTGGAGCAATCGGGCGAGCCGGTGCCCGGTCTCTACGCTGCCGGCGAAGTCGCCGGCTTCGGCGGCGGCGGCATGCATGGCTACAATGCGCTTGAGGGCACCTTCCTCGGCGGCTGCATCTTTTCCGGGCGGGCTGCGGGGCGGGGTGCTGCCGGGGCGTGACGTGGTTGTTAGCTGAGGCGGCCCCTCACCCTAGCCCTCTCCCCGCGGGCGGGGAGAGGTGGCGGCAGCCCGATGACGGCTCCGCTCGGCCTGCTCGTCAATCCATCTGCACGTTGGCGTCACGCACGACCGGCGTCCACTTCGCCAGTTCCGCCTTCACATGGGCTTGCAGCTCTTCCGGGGTCGAGCCAACGATCGTGGCGCTAAATTCCTTCATGCGTTCGACGACGGCGGGATCCTTCAGCGCCTTGTTGGCCGCCTCGTTGAGGCGAGCGACGACCGGCTGAGGCGTGTTGGCCGGGGCAAAGAGCGCATTCCAGGTGTAGGTCTCGTAGCCCGGAATGCCGGCCTCGGCGACCGTCGGCACATCCGGGAAGGACGGTGTCCGTTCCGCCGTGGTCACCGCGAGCGCCCTCAGCGTTCCCGCCTTGATGTGGCTGGAGGAGGAGGGGAGGTTGTCGAACATGATCGGCACCTGGTTGCCGATGACGTCGTTCAGCGCCGGGCCTGCGCCCTTGTAGGGGATGTGCTGCATGCTGACGCCGGCCATCTTCTTGAAGAGTTCGCCGGAGAGGTGCAGCGGCGTGCCGTTGCCGGAAGACGCGTAGCTATACTCGTCGGGCTTGGCCTTCAGGAGCGCCAGCAGTTCCGCGACGTTCTTGGCAGGGAGTTCCGGGTTGACGACGAGCACGTTGGGCACGACCACGAGCAGGGAGATCGGCGCGAAGTCCTTCTCGGGATCATAGGGCTTGGTCTTCAGGATCAGCGGATTGAGCGCGTGGGTGGCGACCGTGCCCATCAGGATCGTATAACCATCCGGATCGGCGCGGGCGACATTGTCTGCGCCGAGATTGCCACCGGCGCCGGCGACGTTCTGGACGATCACCTGCTCGCCGAGGTCCTCCGACATTTTCTGCGCGACGATGCGGGCAACCACGTCGGTGGAACCGCCGGCGGCAAAGGGAACGACGAGCGTTATCGGCCGGTCGGGAAAGCCCTCAGCCAGTGCCGTCGAGCCAAGGGGCAGCGCCGTCAGCGCCATCAGGCCCAGCGCCAGAGTGGCACGCCGGGTCAGGTGCGAAAATGCCATGCGGTAGTCCTCCCGATCAATTCAGCAGAAAGCGATACCGGCCTCCTCGGCCGGCCCCATAACAATAGGGCTCGGCCTTCCGTCGGCAACCGCTTTACGGCAAATCGGAGGACGCTTTTCGCGCCGTGCGGTGCGTTCAGCTCTGCGCGTTGACGAACAGGGCCTCGGCGCCATGGTTGAACTGCAGCCGCGCCAGCTTGGCGTAGAGCCCGCCCTGGCGGATGAGGGAGGCGTGGGTTCCTTCTTCGACGATGCGGCCATGATCCAGCACCAGGATGCGATCGGCCTTCAGCACGGTCGCCAGGCGGTGGGCGATGATGATGGTAGAGCGCTCGTGCAGCAGGCTGTCGAGCGCCTTCTGGACCAGCGTCTCGCTCTCGGCGTCGAGGGCAGAGGTTGCTTCGTCAAGAAGCAGCACCGGTGCGTTCTTGAGGATGGCGCGGGCAATGGCGATGCGCTGGCGCTGGCCGCCGGACAGCGTGACGCCCCGCTCGCCGACATAGGTGTCGTAGCCTTTGTCGAGCCTGCCGATGAACTCGTCCGCCTGCGCGGCGACGGCGGCGGCGCGCACCGCCTCGCGGCTGGCATTCGGCATGCCGAAGGCGATGTTGTCATGCACGGACGAAGCGAAGATCGTCACGTCCTGCGGCACGATCGCAATCCGGTCGCGCAGATCCTTGGGGTCGACGGTGCGAATGTCGACACCGTCGACGCTCACCGCGCCCTTGGCGGGGTCGTAGAAGCGAAGCAGCATGGAGAAGACGGTGCTCTTGCCGGCGCCGGACGGCCCGACGATCGCAACGGTCTCGCCGGGCGCGATGTTGAAGCTGAGGCCATTGAGGCTCTTGTAGTCGGGCCGCGACGGGTAGGCGAAATGAACGTCGTCGAAGGTGATGGCGCCGGTTGCCGGCACCGGCATGGCGACCGGATTTTCCGGCGCCTGGATCTCGGGGACTTCGGTCAGAAGTTCGTTCAGCCGCTCGGCAGCGCCGGCTGCCTGCGAAAGCTCGCCCCAGACTTCCGAGAGCGAGCCGAGGCTGCCTGCGGCAAAGACCGAGTACAGCAGGAACTGGCTGAGCGTGCCGGCGGAGAGATTGCCCGAGAGCACGTCGTGCGCGCCGAACCAGAGAACGGCGACAACGCTGCCGAACACCATGGTGATGGCGAAAGCGGTGAGCACCGAGCGCGCCTTGATCGCCGCGCGCGCCGCGCCATAGGCATCCTCGACGGCGGCTCCGAAGTGGCTGTTGGCAAGCCCTTCGCCGTTGAAGGCCTGCACGGTGCGCGATGCGGCGATCGCCTCGCCGGCATAGGCCGAGGCGGCAGCCAGCGTATCCTGCGCCTGGCGCGAGCGGCGGCGCACGGAACGGCCAAAGCCGACGAGCGGGAAGACGATGATCGGGATAGCGATCAGAACCAGGCTCGACAGCTTGGGGCTGGTATAGACCATCATGCCGATGGCGCCGAGACACAGGATCAGGTTGCGCAGCGCGACCGAGGCGGTGGCGCCGACTGCGGATTTCACCTGCGTCGTATCGGCGGTCAGTCGCGAGACGATCTCGCCGGACTGGTTGACGTCGAAGAAGGAGGCGGAAAGGCGGGTGACGCGGTCGAAAACGCTGCGCCTCAGGTCGGCGACGATGCGTTCGCCGAGCGTGATCACGAAGTAGTAGCGCGCCGCACTCGCCAGCGCGAGCACGATGGCGAGCATCATCAGCATCGCGAAGTAGGTGTTGATGAAGCCGCTATCGGGACTGGAGAAGCCGTTGTCGACCATCCGCCTGACGGCGAGCGGCAGCGCCAGCGTGGTTACGGCGGCAAGGATCAGCGAAATGCTGGCGCCGACGACCAGATGACGATAGCGCGCGAGATAGGGAAGCAGCGTGGCGAGCGGGCGAATGGATTTGCGCGTTGGCGCCTGGTTTTCTCTTGACGACACTTGACCCCTTTCGCCAAACACGGAGGAAGGGATTGCCCATGAGTCTTCCGTGCGGCACTTGTTATCCCGCAGACCTTGATGTATAGGCACGGCATCGAATTGGGAAGCCGTGGCCGTTCAGCCGGTACGCGGCTTCATTTACGTGTTCGGTCTCGAAGTCGCAATGCCTTGCGACAATTGGACCCTGGAACTCTAGGAAGATCGTTATGAAGGCAGACATCCATCCCGATTACCACGTCATCAAGGTAGTCATGACTGACGGCACCGAATACGAAACCCGCTCGACCTGGGGTTCTGAAGGCGCCACCATGAACCTGGAAATCGACCCCAAGTCGCACCCGGCTTGGACGGGCGGCAACCAGCAGCTCATGGACCGCGGCGGCCGCGTCTCCAAGTTCAAGAAGCGCTTCGAAGGCCTCGGCCTCTAATCGAACGCCTCTTCGGCATTTCAAAAAGCCCGGGTCATTGGCCCGGGCTTTTTGCTGTCTTGGTTTTGGGAGATACGCCGGGCGCGGCGCTGCGGGCAGCGGCGCTCAGTCGCTGTTCCAGGCAAGGAGCAGGATGACGGCGTTATGTCGCGGTTCCTGATCCGACCAGTCGGCGATTTCCGCAAGTGGCAACGCCTCTTCCGTCAGAAGATCGAGATGCTTTTGCGTGGCGTCGATCGGATAAGCGCCCTCGGTGAGGTTTCTCCAGGAAACGTCGCAGTCGAGGCCCAGGCGTGCCAGAGTTTCGACGTAAGACACGACCTGCGATGCGCGCAGATTGTCGGGATGAAGGAAACCGGCGTCCGCGTCATAGTGTTTTCGGACGATGGCGTTCAAATGCGCAGCGATCGCCGGCCTCGGCCTCAGACGCGTCGCGATCATCCTCATCTGCTGGCAATAGAATCCGGAGCACTGATGGACCAGTCCGCGCCATTCCACGGCTGGGTTGAGAAAAGGGACGTGTCGTCGGAAGGCAAGGACGGGGATCGCCTGGAGCGTCTCTCGCGCCCTGCTGGAATCGAAGGCGTTCCATTCGGTCTCGAAGGCTTTGCGGGTCGGGGTCAGCATCTGGCTTGGCAGGACGACGCGTCCGGGGCTGAGTAGCGCCGCAGCGCTCTCGAGGAACCCGGGAAGCGGTTCCAGATGTGCAAGCCCGTTCGCGTCGCGGAAGGGAGCCAAGTCGGCTTCGGTGAGGATCATGTCCGATAAGTCGCTGTTTGCCGATGACGACGGGCGGCCGCCGCCGCTGCCGGTCGCAAAGAAAAACCCGCCGGCAATTGCTGTTACGGCGGGCTTGGTTTCTCAGATTTGTTTTTTGCGCGGCGTCAGTTGGTTCCGAAGGCCGTCTGCAGCAGCTTGATCTGCGCCTTGACGCCGTTCTGGTTGTCCGGAACGATCGCGGCCGCTTCGTGCGGGCGATAGATTTCGCGGTCGAGCAGGGCGACGCGGTTCTGCAGGCGCAGCGACCGCTCGATCAGGTCGCGGAAGGATTCCGGCAGCTCGGCCCAGCCCGGAGCGGACTTGTCGACGTTGAAGCTGTCGAGGCGAACCTTGCTCTTTTCCGACATCACCTGGTCGCGGCTCATCTCGCCGTTGTTGACGGCGCGCTGCAGCAGCAGCCAGGAGGCCATCTGCATCAGGCGGGTGGTCAGTCGCATGGATTCGGCTGCATAGAGCACCGACGCCATGCGCGGCAGGACCTTGGAAGCAGCGCGGCCGGGTCCGTCAAGATAGGTGGCCGTTTCTTCGACCAGTCCCATGCCTTCCGAATAGAGTGTCTTGAATTGTGCCGAGGACGCCGCGTGTCCTGCGAAACTGACCGTATTCAATCCTCTCTCGGACATGACCTGTTTTCCCTGGTTCAAACGCATCACGACAGTCAGGTAGGGGACGGTTATGGGAAATAAATCCTTGCCCGTCTCTATGCTTGAAGAATGATCCGATAGCGCATTTCGCGCAAGGGCATTCTTAAGAAAGGGTTAATCTCCACAGTTCTTTAGATAAACCTATGCCAAAACAAAAAAAGAGCCGCGGAAAGCGGCTCTCAAGGTAAAACAGGGAGAAAAATCAGACCCATTCGCCAGTCGGAGAAATTGTCTGAAACCGGAAAGCTCCGGATGCCCTGACAATCGCAGATAATGCTTAATGCCGCGTTAAACGCGCTCCGTTTTGCTGCGGTGCGACCTTACGCCGCCGGATCAGCGAAACAGGTTCTCGGCGGCCGAGCGGCTGGCGGATTTGCGTGTCCGCTCCGCCTCCAGCCGAGTGATCTCTTCGGTGAGAAGCGCGATGCGCTGCGTCAGCTCATCGACGGACAGCAGCGCGAGATCGCTGCCGATTTCATGGGCCACCTTCTTCTGCGGCCGGTCGTCGTCAAACAGGCTCATCCGACTGATCCTCCCATTCCGGACGCTTGTCCGGTTCGTTGTGTGCTTCTTCGAACGGGGCTGCGCGCGGCGAAAGCTGCAGGCTTTCCGGGGTCGTCGGCGCACCGGCATTGACCGGCGAGAAGGCGTCGCGGTCGGAGACCGGAACCGGTGCGCGCATCCGGCTGCGGATGATGGCATAGGCCGTGATCAGGATATGGGCGCAGGCGGTGATCATGAACAGGCCGTAGGGGCCTGCCGCGGTCATGACCGGGCCGCCGATCGTCGGGCCGATGATGGTGCCGATGCCGTAGAGCAGCAGCAGGCCGCCGGACACCTTGACGAAGTCTTCGGCCGTCGCGAAGTCGTTGGCGTGCGACACGGCGATCGGGTAGAGCGCGTTGGCCGCAGCGCCGTAGATCGCGATCAGCGTCAGCACGATCCAGACCTGGCTCGGCTCGATCAGGAAGATGAGGAGCCCGGCAAGGGCGCCGATGCCGGCAAGCGCGGCGAGAACGTAGCGCCGGTCGATGCGGTCGGAGAGGCGACCGGCCGGCAACTGCATGACGGCGCCGGCAAAGATCGCCACGCTCATCATGGCCGCCACGGTGCTGTCGGAAAGTCCCGCCTGGCGGCCGAAGACGGCGCCGAGCGTGCCGAAGGCGCCGTTGGCGATGCCGACGAGCAGGATGCCGAGGAAGGAAACCGGCGAGTTTTTGTAGAGGCCGCGCAGGTCGAGGCTCACCTTCTTCAACGGTTGCGGCGAGGCGGCCTTGGACATAAGCGTCGGCAGCATGGCGACGCAGTAGAGAATGCCGCAGATCATGAAGAAGATGCTGGTCGACGTATCGCCGAAGGGGATCATCATCTGGCCGCCGACGACGCCGAAGAGCGTGATGGCGATATAGAGCGAGAAGATGACGCCGCGGCTCTCGTTGGTGGCGCGCTCGTTCAGCCAGCTTTCGATGATCATCGAGGTGCCGGCCGTGGAAAAGCCGGTCAAGGCCCTCAGGATCAGCCACCAGGTCGGGTCGATCAGGATGCCGGTGAGCAGCGCGACGATCGCGATCAGCGATGCAAAGACGCTGAAGGCGCGCACGTGGCCGATGCGCTTGACGACGGTGGGCGCAAAGAAGCAGCCGAGCACGAAGCCGGCAGCCCAGGATGTGCCGATCAGGCCGAGGATGGTGGTGGGATAACCTTCAGCGGTGCCGCGCACCGGAAGAAGCAGCCCCTGCAGACCATTGCCCAGAAAGAGAAACAGCGTGCCGAGCAGGAGGGCGGCGACAGGGAGCAGGTTCTTTCTCATCATTCATCCGAAATTCGTTCTGCCGTCAGCAAGTTAGGGCGGTGCCTCGTGAATTGCCAGCCGGTTTGTGATTGCAGCGCCTGGCGTTGCCGCAGGTTTTGTCCTTCGATCGGAGACGAATGACGCAACATGCGGCGGCCGGTCATTGCAAATCGCCCGCGGAAACACTAGCCCTTTTTGCTAGGCGCAACGTATCGCTAGTCCTCGGGGGAGGCGGTGCTGCGTGCGACGAAGAGTGCCGGTGTTGCGAACGCTTCACCGGTCGAGGCAGCCTCCCGGTAGACGAGGGCAACATGCAGAAGGCGATCGCCCTTTTTCTGCTTCTGATCATGGCCATTCAGCTCCTCTGGCCGATCGGCATTCCGGGGCTGCGCCGCCGTCGCGATTTCTGGAAGATCGCGGTCTTCGCCATCGTGATGATGATGGTGACAGTGTTGATCCGTCCCTGACGCAGCCGCCGCGCCGCAACTCCCCGTTACCTTTGGAACTCCATCGCCTGCGGCTCACCGCTACCTTGGTTGCGAAACCTGTCGTTTCAACCAGAAAAGGGCGCAGGACAGATGGGAAAGAAAGCGCTAAAGTGCGAGCCTCATTCGGGAGATGACTTCGAGGGTTTCTTGGAACGCCGGCTTGCTGCCATTCTCGCTGCCGATGTCGTGGGGTACAGTCGCCTGATCGGCGCTGACGAGACCGGTACGTTGGCCGCGATGAAACGGCACAAGAGCGAACTCGTCGATCCGAAGATCACCCGTCACAAGGGACGCATCGTCAAGCTCACCGGCGATGGCATCCTCGTCGAATTCGCAAGCGTCGTGCACGCGGTCGCCTGCGCCGTCGATATCCAGCGTGGCATGCTGCTGCGCAATGAAAGCGTTTCGCCGCTCAAACGCATCGAACTCAGGATCGGCGTGCATCTCGGTGACATCATCGTCGAAGATGGCGACATCTTCGGGGATGGCGTCAATGTCGCGGCGCGCCTCGAAGGCCTGGCCGAACCCTCCGGCATCGCCGTCTCGGCTTCCGTGCGCGACCATGTCGGCGCGCGCCTGGATGTCGGCTTCATCGACAAGGGCGAACACACGCTGAAGAACATCGCCGCCGGCGTGCATGTCTATTCGGTGGCGCTCGGTGCACCGACCAAGGTCGCGTCGGCGCCGAACGGATCGTGTCCGGTGGTGCTCGACGATGGCTACGGGCTCTCGGTCGGCGTACTGCCCTTCACCAATATGAGCCACGATCCGGAGCAGGAGTACTTCTCCGACGGCATCACCGAAGACATCATCACCGATCTTTCGAAGATATCGAAGCTGCACGTCGTCGCCCGCAACACGGTGTTCACCTACAAGGGGCGATCGGTGAAGGTGAAGCAGGTGGCCCAGGAACTCGGCGTCCGCTACATCCTCGAAGGCAGCGTACGCAAGGCGGGCGCGCGGGTGCGCATCACCGGCCAGTTGATCGATGCGCTGACCGGCACGCATCTCTGGGCCGATCGCTACGACCGGGACCTGACCGACATCTTCGCCATCCAGGACGAAATCACCCATGCGATCGTCGACCAGCTGAAGATCAAGCTGTTGCCGGCAGAAAGGCGGGCGATCGAGAGCGACCCGACGACAAGCGTCGAGGCCTACACCTACTATCTGCGCGGCCGGCAGTTTTCGCATGCCTGGACGCGCTCCTATCTCCTGCTCGCGCGGCGCATGTTCATGAAGGCGGTGGAACTCGATCCGGATTTTGCCCGCGCCTATGCCGGCATCGCCGATTGCGAGTCGGCGCTGCGTGACTGGCACGAGGACGAGTTTCCGCTGCAAAGCATCCTGTCCATCACAGACAGGGCGCTGGCGCTCGATCCAGACCTCGCGGAGGCCCATGCATCCCGTGGTCTGGTGCTTCACCAGGACGGCCAATGCGAGGAGGCGGTTGCCGCCTTCGAGCAGGCGCTGACGCTCGATGCCGGGCTCTACGAGGCGAACTTCCATTATGGCCGCTTCCTGTTCATGCAGGGCGCGTTCGAAATGGCGATCCAGTTCTTCAAGCGTGCCGCCGACATCCGGCCGGACGATTACCTGTCGCCGATCCACCTGATGAGCGCCTATCGCACGCTCGGCCGCGACAGCGAACGCAAGCAGTGGGCGCGCATCGGCATTGCCCGGGCGGAGCGGGCGCTGGAGCTCAATCCGGAAAACTCGGGCCCGGCCCATCGCGGCGCGCTGGCGCTTGCCCATATGGGCGAGGCCGACCGTGCGCGCGAATGGGCAGCGCGGGCGCTGGCGATCGATCCCGATGACGTGGTCGCCCGTTACAACACGGCCTGTGTCTATTGCATCCTCGGCGATATCGACGCGGCGCTCGATCTTCTCGAGACCTTGCTGCCGCAGAGCTCCTGCTACCAGTTGCTCTGGTTCAAGCAGGATTCAGACCTCGACGCCGTTCGCCACCATGTCCGTTTCCAGGCGATGGTCGAGGCGATCGCAAAATGCGAGGCCGGATTGCGCTGAACCGCCGGACAGTCGTTGCCATCCGGCGGCTCGCACTTGCTTAGTGGTGACCCTGGCGGGATCCCTGAGGGGCGCTGACGCGCCCGGCGGTCAGCCACCAGATGGCCGCTCCGGTCACAAACAGCATGGCTGTCGCCACCATCACGACCGCGGTAAACGCTCCTTCGAAGGAGAGGCGGGCACGGGTCACCAGTTCGCTCG